>JBAWWJ010000011.1:0-69520 GCA_037146815.1 Planctomycetota bacterium | reverse complement strand
CTCACTCAGGTCGACTCACTCAGGTCGACTCACTCAGGCGATCATTCAGAGAAACCGAACTCGACCAGTCGCCAGATCATAGACGGCTCCTGCCAGTGTGACCTGTCCAAATTCCAGGACTTTTTTTGCACCAGGCAATTTTGCCAACTGCTTCATTGACCACTGAACATTCGCTTCGACGGCGCTGTCAATCCGCTCCTCAATTGACAAATCTGGTTTCGGCTTTGGCAGCCCGGGAGTGATCAGTTCCACGAGGGCGTTGACTCCAGGCAACGGATCGAGTTTCCCGTCCATCGCTTGCACCGCGGCAGTAACGGCACCGCACCCGCGATGCCCGACGACCAGAACCAGGGGTGTTTCCAGATGTTCGATGGCATAGCCAAGGCTTCCGACAACGTCGGGGGCAATCACGTTGCCAGCAACTCGGATCACAAACAGGTCACCAAATCCCTGATCAAAAATCAGTTCCACAGGAACGCGAGAATCGCTGCAACCAAGGATCGTCGCAAACGGCTTTTGAGTACTCACCAACTGCTTGCGCCAGTTGGCACTTTCATGGGCATGTCGCGTCTTGCTATCGGCAAATCGAGCATTGCCCTCTTTCAGGCGAAGCAGGGCTTCTGCGCCATCCTTGGGAAACGGTACTTTCGCCGTATCGGAATCAGCAGCCAGTCCGGCGAGTGGTAACGCGACGGTGACACCCGCTGCGGTCAGAACTTCGCGACGAGTCAACTCATTTTCCCACATCGTAAAGCCTCTTGATGATTGAGGATTAACATTCGGCGCGGGTCTCCCTTCCCCGCCGAAACAACCGACCGAAGGTCTCCAAATTCTTAGTGACGTCGCCGTGTTCCCAAAGGGCATGAACCGACCGTCGTTCCCGTCCCGCAAATTTCCCCGTCACGATTAAATGCAGAAACCACGGCACTCGCAAGCAAGTGCCGTGGTCTCAAGTTCGCTCGACAGACATGTGGATCGCGACGGTGGAGTCGCAAGAGTTGGGCGGAATCCGGTAGTGCCAGAGGCACTCACCGTTGAATCGATTCAAGCCCACAAAATAGGTTTGGCACCTCCGGCGGAATCATGGATGTCTGGTCGGGCGGGCAGGGTTATAGGCCTTTTGTCAGGGTCCCACAAGACGGGAATCCCGCACTGTCCGACGGAATTCCCGTCGCCTTGAAGATCGTAACCCGACAGCTTGGCGAGGCGCAACTAAATTTCTGGAAACACTTTGCGCCTGTGACAAAAGTTTGACAGAGACATGACGGACCGATGACACTCGATTTCCGATCTTCGGATACAGTTTCCTCGAATCTGGCATTCGGCAGCACGTCGGGTGGCCTGGTGCGAAGCAATGGATTTGCTTCGGCTCGTTTGAGGGAGCTCTCAACAACGATTGGAAGTCCAATGTCAATTTCCACACCATCTCGTCGCAGTCGCAAGTATTCCAAAGCGGAAGTCCGGCCAGCAACACCGGTCACATCCGATGGAAGCCCGGCGAAAGAACCGGTCTGGGCTCCTTGGTTGCCTGATCGTCTGCGAGCCAACAATATCGACTGGATCGTTCTGACCTGGATGATCGCAATGCATGCCGGGGCCTTGGCGGCTCCGTTCTATTTCAACCTGGAGTCACTGGCGACGGCGTTTGTGCTGCAGTGGTTCACCGCGAGTATTGGGATCTGCCTGGGTTACCACCGATTCCTGTCGCACAAATCGTTCAAGCTGGTGGCACCTGTCCGATTCGTGACTCTGCTGGCAGGTTCGCTTTCCGGCGAGGGATCTCCTCTGGTCTGGGCTGCGACTCACCGCTTGCATCACCAGCGATCCGATCAGGAAGGTGATCCACATTCCCCCCTGATCAGCGCCATCTGGTCACACCTGACCTGGTTGTTCGTCAAGCGGACCCCCGCTCAGCAGCAGGCCCTGTTCAAGAAGTACACCCCGGATCTGATGAATGATCCGATGTTGCAGTTCTTCGAGAAGACCTATTTCCTGTGGCTGGTGGCATCGGGTGTCGCACTGTACGCGGTCGGCGGAATGCCGATGCTGCTGTGGGGCTTGTGTATGCGAATGGTGTTGGTCTATCACGGAACCTGGTGTGTAAATTCCGCGACCCATCTGTGGGGATATCGGAACTATGACGTTCGCGACGAAAGCCGAAACCTATGGTGGGTGGCGATCTGGGCCTGGGGTGAAGGATGGCACAACAATCACCATGCTCATCCACACGTTGCCCTCGCTGGCCATCAATGGTGGGAACTGGACCCGACGTGGTGGGCAATCAAGACTCTGCGATTCTGCCGACTGGCCTATGACGTCGATGACAAGATCCCGCTGAAAACTACAGGACGGGCTCCAGCGGAAGCTGAAGCCGCCTGAGATCGAACGTCGAATTTGCTTTGAATCGGAGCCGCGATCAACCCCTGTTGATCGCGGCTCTGTTGTTGCGTGCCGAGCTTTTTCTCAATTTGCGGGTGCAAAGCCTTATCCATCCTGGAAGTCAAGGAATTGGAATGAGCGACTGTCGTAAGGCGACGCCTTAAGGAACCGCGGAACAAACAAGTGAGTCGAAAGTTCGTCGCGCGGCTCGCAGTTGAGAACGGCTGTACATTTGCTTCGGCCGGTAACGGCATCGAGATTGTTTTTCGCGATTCTTCACCATGACTTCATTGAGGGCCGGAACACCGAGTTTCCTCTCCTCTAGGGAGACACCCCTGACCGAGTCGTCCACTGGAACCGTGACTGGTTTGCCGGTGAGGATGTCCTTTGTCACTTCCTGGAGCTTTCCCGTTTTGTACCACTGCAGACCGATTGTTCGTCTACTCCCGGCAGCCTCACAAAGGCGTTAAAGTTCGGCGGAATATGCCACTCCTGCGATGGTTCTTGCGGATTCTAACGATTAAATCGAATTTGCGGGGGCTTTCGCCCCAGCAGAACGATGCACTATTTCGATAGGTTGATCACGGGATGAATCCAGGGACCAGTGGCAGCGTGCGCTCCTCGGAGACTCCTTTTGCCGATGCCGAGTTCAACTCTACGGAAAGAGTTTGTCGGAATGTGCCGCATCATGAAAGACCACCGATTCCATTTCTGGATGGCACGATGCGCCCGTCGGGTTTGCAATTCGGTGATGTGCTGGGCCGCCATGTCGGTTGCAGCGGCTTCGGCAGCGGATATCGTCGTCGACCACGCCAATGACTCCGGAGTGGGGTCGCTTCGCCAGGGAATGTCGGCCCTGCAATCCGGTGACAGGCTCTCGTTTCAGCCGATCCTGAACGGCACAACATTGGTCAACAGCGGAACGCCTCTGACCCTGAATGCCGCCGGGACGCTTCTCGATTCGACCTCGATTACAGTGACAGACAGCCACGCGTTTACCCTGGCTGCTCCACTGACGGTCAATTGGGCAGGTACCCTGACGCTGAATGGCGTGTTATCAGGGAGCTTAACCACTGGCAGCCTGGCCAATAGTGGACTCGGAACCTTGGTACTGTCCAACACGAACACCTATATCGGCGGAACGACAATCAACGGTGGAACGATCGAGGTTCAAAAGAGCGGTTCGCTCGGAACAGGTACGCTGAACGCGACAAACACCGTCGGCGCGCCAACCCTGGCACTCGGAAATGGCCTCAACGTGAGCAACGCGATTAGTCTGCAAACAGCCTTGACCATCAAATCTGCTGCAGGAACAAGCAATCAATTGAGTGGCGTGATCAGCGGCGCGGCCGCGGCCGATTCCCTGACAACGCTCGGTAGCGGAACGTTGATTCTGAGCGGTGCCAATACGTTTATCGGCGGCGTTCATGTGACGAACGACAGTACGCTCAAACTGTTGAGCAGTACCGCACTGGGTACCGGTACATTGACGAATGCCGGTGTCTTGACCCTGGATCTTGCCAGCGGGTTGACAGTGGCCAACAAGATCACGCTGGGAAATAACATTGTCACCAAGGTCACTGCGGGGACAGCAACGTTGAGTGGCGCGATCGGCCAGACCGTCGCCAGCCAGTTAACGAAAACGGGGGCGGGAACCCTGATCCTGACCGGGGCCAACACCTATACGGGTGGGACCGTCGTCAGTGAAGGGACGTTGCAAGGTAACTCCTCAAGTCTCACAGGGACCATCACCGACAACGCCTCACTGATTTTCAACCAGGCGGGAACCGGAACCTTCGCAGGAACCATCAACGGAGTCGGTGATCTGACCAAGAATGGCAATGGAACACTGATCTTCAGCGGTACGAGCAATCTGGCCACAACGACGAACGTGAATGCCGGTAATCTGCAGGTGACAGGATCACTGGCCGGACCGGTGGATGTGATCAGCGCTGCGGCCGCCCTGTCCGGCGCTGGATCGGTCGGCAGTGTGATCAACAGCGGGTTTGTCCAGCCGGGAACGAGCAGCATTGGCGAACTAACGGTCAACGGAAACTACACCCAGAACTCGGGGGGAACGACCGAGATCAAGATCAATTCTGCGGGTAATGTGCCGGGGGTCAACAACGATCACTTGAACGTTACGGGGCAGGCCACGCTGGGGGGAACACTGAATGTGCTCGCCATCGGTGGAGGCGTTTTCTCGACGGCAACTCAGTATACGATTCTGAACGCACCCGGCGGGGTGACGGGACATTTTTCGCAGGCATCCAGCAGCATGCCAGCTTATGGAGTGAACGTCACCTACAACGCCAATGATGTGGTCATACAGTTACAGTCAACGACCAGCCTGCTGGCTGCTGCGACAACGATGAACCAGGAATCCGTGGGAACCGCACTCGACGCACTGTCTCTGACGGCGTCTGGTCCGCTCTACACGATGATCAACAATCTGGGGATTCAATCGGTGGCTCAACAGCAGCAGTCGATGAATCAGTTGAGTGGCGAAGTGTACGGCGGCCTGCAAACTCTGGCACTGCAGGTTGGTGATCAGTACCAGCAGCGAGTGACAAGTGCTCTGGTCTCGAACGGAAGGTTTCTGCTGGGCGAAACGGATTCCGCACCGGACGGAAGCATCGTCCGTGGACAATCCCCCGAAAGCGACATGGGACGCGGATGGCAACTGGGGTATGGAACGGCCGGTCACATTCGCAGCGACGGCAACGGCGGTGCGCTGAACTACAACCAGGGCGGGGGTCTGATCGGTCTCGATTTCGGAGCAGATGAGACCGGGCGGCTGGGATTTGCCGGGGGAGTTTCATACACCGGGTATCGTGATGGATTCGGCGCGAATGGAAACATGACGTCCTATCAATTCGGTGGATACGGAATCAAGCACGACGATTTCGGTTATATCCTGGCGACGGGAAACTACGGATCGAACTCCTATTCGACGACGCGCAACGTTGTGACATCCGGCCTGACTCAGTCACTGGAATCGAATTTCTCGGGAACTCAAGCCGGTGCCAGCCTGGAAACAGGATTGAACATCACGATGGGGGTATTTCACCTGCAGCCACTGGTCGGCTTGCAGTACCTGTATCTCTTTCAGCAACCGTTCGATGAATCGGGTGGTGCGGCTGCACTGGTTGTCGACCGGACGCGAGCCCATTCGCTGCGGGCCAACGTGGGTGCCCGATTCCTGACCGACGCGTGGGTCACAGAGGGCGGCACAATCTTTACCCCATACTCCCATCTCAGGTTTGTGTCAGACCTGCTCAGTAATGATCGAGTGATCAGTGCGTCTTTCAGCGGAGCCCCAGCCGGCGGCGCCTTCCAATCGCACGGAACGCGGATGGGCCAGAACTACGGAATCATTGGTCAGGGAATGGAAGTTCGCTTCAATGAATTCTGGTCGCTGCTGGGTGGCGTCGATCTGATGTACTCGAACCGCATGGCCATCGCCACTGGTTCGATTACTTCCATGCTGCGCTGGTAAATTGATTTTGGCTCATCTGGCTCACCGGTTTTTCTTACGGCTTACCGACGCCCATTCGCCTTGAGAGGATGTTTACACACATCGTCGTTCGCAAACTCAGAGGAAACCGTGATATTGATGCCAACGTCACGACATCGACGAATACTGCGTCGTGCTTTGATCGCAGCTTCATGCTTGATCGCGGTCGGATTAATGGCGTCGTGGTTTGTCGCCGGAGAACTCGTCGCACCAATGCCGCGTGTCGTCGGTGATCCGCCACGTGAGCTGAACGCGACCGCATTCACTGTAAATAGCGAGTCCGGTTCTGTCATTTCCGGCTGGCATACCAGACCCGATGTCAGCAACGGAGTGATCGTACTTCTGCATGGCATCGGAGGATCTCGCCTGTCGATGCTGGATCGTGCCCGGATGCTGAATGATGAGGGATATGCGACGGTAATGATCGACTTTCAGGCACACGGCGAAAGCCCCGGAAAGGCAATTACCGTCGGACACCTTGAAAGACACGACGTTCGCGCGGCAATCGAGTTCGCACGGCGCGAACATCCGAAAGAGCCAGTCGGCGTGATTGGAGTTTCGCTCGGTGGCGCGGCGACTCTGCTTGCGATGCCGTTGGAGATCGACGCTCTCGTACTCGAATCGGTCTATCCAAACATTCACGCTGCAATTCATAACCGTGTCTCAGCCAAGCTCGGCCCACTTTCCTCGATTCCCGCATCACTTCTGCTGTTCCAGATGCAGCCCCGTCTTGGTATTTCGCCCGCTGAGCTTCGTCCAATCGACCATATGCCTGACATCACGTGTCCGGTATGCATCGCGTCTGGAGCCGCAGACAAACACACAACCAAGGCGGAAACAGAGGCGATGTATTCTGCGACGCCAGAGCCCAAGCAACTTTGGCTGGTTGATGGAGCTGCACACGTGGATCTCTTACGCCACGACCCAATCCAATACCGACAGCAGATTGTCCGATTTCTCAATCGCGTTCTTCGCGCTGATCGGAATGATCAAACGCAGTCGGGGGTCGAGTAACACCGTAGACCTGTTGGTTTGGGGACTCCTTGCAGGCGCTGATTCAGTTTGATTCGCCACCGGCGTCGGGATCGATACGGCGATCCCAGTACCAGATGTCGAGGCCGCTTCGTTGACAGAGGCCGCTGCAACGCAGTCCAACAGGTTCAAATGCGCGACGCGAGCAAAAGACGAAGCAGCCCGCCGCCAGACCTGCCCATCGGCAGATTGGCACGGCAACAGTTGCGATGAATTCCTCGAACAAAAGGCGACTGGCGTCCTCGGCGAGATCCACACGTAACTAACGATCTCCTTGCATATCTGGTAAGCGCCAATTTGCGTCCCCGGTCTACGGCAACATTCATAATCGTCCCCCAACCGAATCGTCCGTCATTGTGCCGTTTCCACTTCGCAGCATGTCTGCAACAAACTTGAATACGGCTTCGTGAGCCGTGCCAGCAGCGGCACCCGGCCCTGCCTCAAGAAACCACCAATCTCCCCTCTGATCACATACGAAGTCGGCAACGATCAACCGGGACTGGAATGCAGAGCCGATCCGTTCAGACCGTTCTGCAAGTATCGTCAAATCCTTCGCTGAAGGGGGAAATCCCGTCGGGGATGGAACGACATGTAAATAGTGGAATGACCATGCGACGGGACGCTGATTGACGATCCAGACTCGGACTTCTTGTGGCGCCTCACCAAACATGAACTCTCCTGCAACTGCCACATTGATCCATCGGCGAGCAAGGATTTTCGTGTCCCATCCAAATGCTCGCCTCAACAAGTCCATTTCGTCAACGAGTTGCTTCCGATTGTTCGCTCTGGATTGTGTGCCACCTCGTTTCCATGACGACTTCGGAGTCCGTACGAAGAGAGGAAACTCCAGATCGTCAGGCAGATCATCGTCAACGCCGATTGCCCATGTCTTCGGCGTAACAATTTCCACTCCACTTTCATTCAAGCGTTGCAGCACGGTGTCGAGGCAAACAAGGTCCTGGCGAAATTCGGGTCGGTCGTAAACATGAGGACGATCAATGACGAGCTTCTGGTAATGGTCTTCGCCATGCTCGTAGCTAAACAGGAAGCCCTCGTCATTCAGCGGAGCCTTTGAAAGATCGACGGCTCCCAACTGAATCAACCATTTGAAGCGTTCGTCTCGAAGCGCCTTGGCATGGGGCAGATCATCTTTGTCGTATAAGAGTTTCAATGGTGCCTCGGCAAGAACGGAACAACGATTCGCCTCGGATACTCCCGGCAATATCACCTACCAGTAACCTGCGGCACCGCACGCTTCAAGATTAAGCCATCGCATTTCCTCGCCACCAGACATTGAACTCTCGGAAACTGACCTGACGCACGGACGCTGATTTCAGGTTCCAGATCAGCGTTCATCAACGTTGATCAGCGCTCACCTCTGTCATCCTCCGCCACAGATTGGAGTTCCGGAATAATTCACGTTCGATTGACCGTTTCTGGATCGCCGAATTTGCGGTTGGCGACGGGCCGGGACTCGTCAACTTCCGAGGAACAAACGACGGAGCGTTTGACGTACTATGCCGAGCGGATCGCGCTGGCGGCATGGTGTTGGCATTTTTAAAGCGGCTGTAAGCCGTCGAAGATGCGTGCTGTGGTCGTCCAAATGCTTTCAGTTGTTGATATCCAAAGTTGCATTAAGGCACTGTTCAACCCGTTCCATCATGTCTTGCGAAAATCGACCGATGATACGATGAACGTCACGACGGTCAATTGTGTCGAGGTGTTCGCACTTTACCGTTGAGTTGTGAAGCAACCCCGTCGCGTGCCCTTCGGGTGATGACACATCAATGAAAAATTGCGATGGTTCTTGCCCGACACGCGTGTTGGTTGACGTAATGATGGCGACGATCGTGGAGTACAACTTTCCGTTCAGTCCGTCGTTTTGCACAACTACGACGGGTCGCACTTTGACACCCTGACCTGACACAAATGAAATCGGAACGAGGAGCACATCTCCTCGACTAATGTGGAGGGCGGAGTTCGTCATAACGATCGTAATCATCCATTTGGGGGTCAGCCCAACCAGCATCTGCAGCCGTTTTGGCGATCAGCGGATACATCTCACGTGGGCGAAATTCATCCTGAGCGAACAGCGATCTAACCTGTTCGAATTGCTCAGCCGAAATCAGGTAGTAGACCCGCTGTGTATGCTCATCAACGACCCGCAACGGTTCGTGGGCAATCACAGCAGATTCAGGAATGTCGACTTGGATTGAGCTCATGGAATGTTCCTTCAACAGTACTTTAAGCTGGCAATTCAGAGGTGTCGAGATCCGATCCGCGATATTTGCGTACATCGTGACGAACAACCGGTGTCGCAGCATACTTCAGTTAAGCCGTCGCATTTCCTCGCCATACATTCAACTCTCGAAAATTGACCGGTGTTACCGGGCGCTGATTTCAAATTCCGGATCAGCGTTCATCAGCGTTGATCAGCGGTCACCCTCTTTCATCCTCTGCCACAGATTGGAGTTCCTGGATGTTCCACGCTAGATTGACCGGCCTCTGGATCGCCGATTTTGCGGTCGACGACGGGCCGAGATTCATCATCTTCCGAGGAACAAACTATGAAGCGTTTGACGTACTATGCCGGGCTGCTCGCCCTGACGGCATGGTGTTGGCAAGGAACCGTGCACGCCGAAGTGAAACTGCCGAATGTGATTGGCAGCAACATGGTCCTGCAGCGTGATCTCGAATTGCCGATCTGGGGCACGGCCGATCCGGGAGAAAAGGTCACCGTCGCCATTGCTGGACAGACCGTCAGCGGTACTGCCGACGCCAACGGACGCTGGTCCGTCAAACTTGCCCGGTTGAAGGACGAAGGCCCTCACGAAATGACCGTGAAGGGCAAGAACGAGATCAAGCTCACCAACATCCTGGTGGGCGAGGTCTGGGTTGGATCAGGCCAGTCGAATATGCAGTGGGCTGTCCAGCAGTCCGTAAACGCCGCCAGCGAAATTCAGACCGCGAAACATCCGAAAATCCGCCTGTTTCTGGTTCCTCTGGTCCCCAGCGGAACTCCAGCCGCCGATGTGAATGCTCGCTGGGTGGAGTGCAGCCCCGAGTCGATTCCGGGCTTTTCGGCGGTATTGTATTTCTTCGGTCGTGAAATCTTCCAGAAGGTCAATGTCCCTGTTGGCCTGATCGCGACCTCATGGGGTGGAACTCGTATTGAACCCTGGATTCCACCCGCCGGATTTGCGGCCATCCCTGAATTAAAGGGAGAACTCGATGGACTCAACGGCGCCATTAAAGTTTACGACCAGCAGATCAAGGCCGCTATTCCAGCTTTGAAGGATTGGGTGGCGAAGGCCGAAGCAGCCGTAGCCGCCAGCAAGGAGATTCCGCCGATCCCTGCTGTTCCGGGACATCCATTGAACAGTAACGGCGCCTCCACAGGCCTGTACAACGGAATGGTCCACGGGATTGTTCCTTTCGGAATTCGCGGAGCAATCTGGTATCAGGGCGAATCCAACCGCGGGCAGCGGATGCATTATCACGACCTGATGAAGGGATTGATTGCCGGCTGGCGAAAGGTCTGGGGACAAGGGGACTTCCCGTTCCTGTTTGTTCAACTGGCCCCCTTCAACTACGGCAACGATCCAAACCACGAACTTCCGGGTATCTGGGAAGCTCAAACAGCTACTCTGAAAGTTCCGGGGACTGGGATGGCCGTCATTACGGACATTACGACACTGAATGACATTCATCCACCCAACAAGCAGGATGTCGGCAAGCGATTGGCGTTGTGGGCGCTGGCCGGGACATATGGTCAAAAGGATCTGATCTATTCAGGCCCGCTGTATGATTCGATGAGTGACGATCTGGAACGCCTGGTCATCAAGTTCAAGCATGGGCAAGGATTGAAATCTCGGGATGACAAGCCGCTGACGTGGTTCACCATTGCCGGAGAAGACAAGAAATTCCACAAGGCGAATGCCGAGATCAAAGGGGATACGGTGATCGTCTCGTCCCCCGCAGTCCCCAAGCCGGTGGCGATCCGGTTTGGCTGGCATCAACTGGCAGAGCCGAATCTGGTCAACAGGGCTGGTTTACCCGCGTCACCGTTCCGAACAGACAATTGGAGCGACGCGGTCCCGTCAGCTCCGTGAGTTTTCTGGTTTCCCCGGTTCGCGAATCTGTGCCCGCCGGGGAACTTATTTCTGACGGCGCGAGGTTGACGCAAATCTGCTTCCTTTTTCGAGAAAACGACTTACGTCACATGCCAGCCAGAAGTGGCCATCGGTTTCCGGGGAGGGTAGCCCACGGTGGCGTTTCTTCGCGAAGCCCCGAATGGGTTAGGTTGAGCCCGGCCAACGCAATCGAAAAGGGCACATCTTTCGGCTCGCGATTACTGTGGGAAGGAATTCGTCCGAAACCACAGTGGGCACCCTTTGCGCCAGCCGATCTGTCTGGTATCCTGTTTGGCTCGACCTTCCGAGGCCCCGGCGGTCTCATTTCCTGAATATTGATGAAACGGTGCTGTTATGAAGAAGCTCACAACAAAGCAAAAACGTGATCGTCGCTGGAAGATCAAGCGACGGAAACTGCGTCGCCTGAAGACAGGTCTGTGATTGGACTTCCGGAAGAATCGCAAGATTAAATGACGGCCTTAACGGGCCGTCATGTCGTTTGCAGGCTGCGGCCACCCAATGATGACATTTCCCCAGTAGGATCGGGCTCTCGCCAGTTGCAGCGAATGAGCCCTCGCGCGAGGTCTGTACGATTTGCCTCAAAGGAGGAATCGAAATGCTCTCTGCCGAACAGACGGGCCGCCCGGGAACTTGGCAAAGTATTGAATCGGGACGTCTCACAAATCGTCCCGGAAGCCCGTCTGGCCGCCGATCTGGGTGGGACCGTCGAAGATCTCAGGCCACTGAGACTGGCGTTTGAATCAGCCATGGACGTATCTTTGTCGTCAATCTGCTGGGAAAGACATCCTAAGCGAATCTTCAGGCATGTTCGTTTTCCCTCACCTCTGCACCACATATTTCGAAGAGTAACAGGGTAGACCCGGTTGCCGTTTCGGCAGCCACCGAAGACGCTCGATTTGAGTTTGATTCGCTATTCTGACCATCACTCGCTTTTCTGAGCCTCAGGTACTTTCGTGGAATCGAGATTGCCAAAACTCACGGCTCGGCTGATCAGCCGAATGTAAACTTCATCCAATTGAATGCTCAGCTTCCAGCCGGTGGGTGACGGTTGAAGTTCAACGACCAATTCGTCAGATGCATTTTCGTACGTGGCCATCAGTTCATCACGATCACGTTTGCGCTTCTCAACCTGTTCTTGAATTTCTTTCTGAAGTCCAGGATTGTCGTTTTGCTCGACATTCACTTCTTCCAGAAACAAATTGACCCACTGGCGTGTGTGCAGAGCCATCTGCAGGGGATTTCCACGGAAGTTCTTTTGCGGATTCGGAACACGTTTCGAATGGAGTTCGATCGCTGTTTTCATGAATTCCGGTAATCGTTCACCATCGCTCTGTGGAGCCGAACCAAGCCAGACGGCCTGAGGTGTGGCGACAATCCAGAATGGAGGCGGATTCCCGCTGGCTGATTCGGAAATGCCCTCCGTGAACAGTTTCAAGAGCGAAACTTCATCCTCAATTTCGAGACGGTGCACGGGCCAACCGTTGAGTTCATCGACCGCCAGTTCGAGTTTCATCTCACCTTTGGCACCTTCCAGAAACTGCTGAAACTGTTGTGGAAATTGCGGTCCGCCGGGGACAGCAATCCCCATCAGACGAGTCGTTCCCAAGCCTTCCTTGTCAATCACGATCAAGTCCAGTTGGCGTGAGTCCAGAATCTTGCAACCAAACTCAATCAGACTGACGTACTCTTCCAACAAACTCGCCTCAGCATCTTTGGCTGTCGCCACGTAGTTCCTGATCGCTGCTGCAATCGGCTTCGCATGGCGTTCTGGAAGTGGCAGTGCGAGTTCCATCGAAAACGCGGAACCCGCTTTCACGACGCTGCTGAAAGGAAGTCGCCGAGGAGTCAGTTCCGCCGAGAACTTAGAAAGTTCGCCCCCTTTTTCTCCCGAAAACTCGACTTCAAGAATGGCTTGCGTTGTCTTGGGTTCAAGCCGCGCACCCAAGTTAATTTCATCGATGTGCGACACCGTCAATTCCAGGATTTCGCGAACCAGATCACCAGTTGCCCTGCGTAATTGATACGCGTGTTCCGGTTCGTCATCGCGCTGCTGTAACGACGCATCGAAGGCCGCCTTGATCCCTTCCGCGCCCAGGTTGCGCGGAAGCGGTGGCAATCCTTTGAGTTGGACGGAAGCTGCAACATCGTTCTTGCCGAGGATGGATCGTGACAGACTGCGTGGGTCGGGACAGTTCTCAACTAATTCCACTTCTCCAGCGATGACATAGTCCCCGATTCGACGTGCGAAACTTTCATTCCCTTTTTCATCGCGAAAGCAATGAGGCTTACCTGTGACCGGAGTCAGCTTTGCCGCTGTCAGAAACAGGTTAAAGTCCTTGATGGGAATAAAGTACACGATGCGACTGAAGTCAGCGTCGTCCAATGAATCAAACCATGGTTCCATTCCTGATGGCTGAGATTGCCCGGTCTGCTTCCCAAGTTTGGCATCGCCGTCCTCGATCTCTTCACTTTCGGCAGGCGTCGCCTTGGTTTTGATTTTTGAATCGTCAGTAGATTCCATCCGAAAAAACATCATCAAGCCGATGGGGCGGTTAAAATCGAACCACTTTTCAACATCCTGCAAAACTACAGGATCTCCTTGAGATTGAATCCGCTGGAAGATCTCCTCACGCGTCGTCTCGACCCCTCGCGACTGCATGACTTCGACTGCTCGGTCCAGAATGCGATTAACACTCGCCCCGGTAATCACCAGCAGTGGATGATCCGTCCCGTCGGTCGTTTCGCTCTCGGCAGCGATTCCAGGTCGGACCAGAAGTATGAACAGCACCGTCACAACCAGCGAGACTCGAAGTCCCTGCCAGATCCGTTCCATGGAAATAATCGCTCTGTTTGACATCCGTGACTCCCGAAACTCAACGAGCAACAGACATTCCATCTGGGGAGATCGTAGTTCCCCGCTCGCGACGATGTCAATCCGACTGGAGCCAATGGTGCTGGATCATTGGCCGGGTGCGGGGGACTTTTTGCGGTTTCCGCAGAGTCAAAGTCAGGACGTTTTCTTCCGTTTCATCACGTTCCGAATTCTGAGCCCGACGGCAACAACGCAGGAAATCACGATCAACGAACAACGGACGACATACTGATCGGTGGAAACGGATGGTCCCTGCAGCCACCAGATGATCGGGGTCATCACCAATGCTGACCAGCCACAGAATTCGGCCCAGCCCAAGGCTTCTTCCACATCAAAATCATCGCTGTTGTCTGCCTTGCCGTCCATCAGTCGTCCTCGCATGGTGAGTGAATTTCATTGGTGATAACCGGTGACGGTGACATGCTTTGTTGCCGAAGATTATACACACGATCATTTCACAGCGTAATCAAAACCTATTCCAGTTTTCTGCGACTGCGATCAATCAATGACAGGGCGTCAAAGACTGTCTGGCCAGGATCATAATTGCAATACAACCGTTGATAGCGGTCCAGCGACGCACGGATTGTGGGACTCGTGGTCAATGTTTGCAGGTCTCGTACGATCTGGCTGGCCTGGGGTTTCAGACGCAAGCCAAGCTGGTGATGGACAATCCGCGCCGCGTGGTCAAACTGGTCGTAGTCATGCGGCCAGACCAGCATCGGAATGCCATGCTGAATGCAGGTATAGGTGATGCCGGTTCCACCATGGATGATCGCCGCGTCATACCGATGCAGAAACGCATTGTAAGGGACGAAGTCGTATAAATGCAGGTTATCACGAATCTCGACTTCTCGCGTTCCCATTCGACCGCGCGAGAAATGAAAGATCGTGTCAGGCATTTTGCGGGCCACTTCCTGCATCAACTCGATCGCCTGGGATTTGGCCCAGGGCAGATGAGTTCCCAGTGTCACCAGTACCGTCTTTTTGGTCTCGTCCCACTGCAGTTCCGGACCTGGAAGTGTCGGTGCGATAATCAACGGCCCAATGAAGTGAAACCAGTCTGGCCATGTTCTTTCAAACTCGAATTCTTTCATTCCATAGGCGAGGATTCGTTCGGGAGAATAGACCACTTCCGTTCCATCAGCACGATACAGACTTGGGATCGAGAGCGACTTCAACGGACGTGAAAACATCCAGGCCGACATCTTTTTGAATGTCCGAACAGTCTTGCGCCCGATCCAGTCGCGGACACGTCCATACAAGTCATTTCGCGGCATCCAGCCACCCAGATAGGCAGGCGTTCCATCCTTTGTTTCGAGAACGCAGGGGCTGGGCATCCCCGTCCACCAGGGAATCCCCAGCCCCATTGCCGTCAGACCTGCGACGGGAACGACGAAGTCTGCGATCACCAGATCCGGCGGTTCAGCCTGCCAGGTTTCCGTCAACTGGCGTTTCAGTTCGTGCATCAGCCCCAGATTCTTCTGAACCTGTCGCCACATCTGCATGGGGTTTGAACCGACCTGCATCCGAGTGTTCGCAATCGACCAGACCGCCTGGTCGTGGCCTGGCAGGATCTCGACAAACGGGAAGCCCGCCGAAGCAATCGGAGCGGCTCCCCCGGCTGTTGTCAGGATTCGAATCCCTTCGATCCCTCGCGACCGCAGACGACTCGCCAGATCGAGTGCCGGGTACAAGTGGCCAGCGAATGGCGGTGTGACAATATCGATACGAAGTTCACGAGACATGGTTCAATGTTCTCGGGCAGTGACAGGCAATCAATTCCATTCCCGTTCGTTCGGTCAGGCGTCGCAGTTTGGCCTGCGTCTCGAAATAGGCGGTCGGATCATGTTGAAACCGTCGACTGACCCACGGCAGCGGAGATTGTTCCAACATCACCTGCACGTGCCAGCAGGCATCCACAATGTAAAACAGAGGCCGATCATCGGTTTGCAGAACACAGCCGAAGTGTCCATCGACATGTCCCGGCAAATCGACCAGGATCAGACTGCCGTCTCCCCAAAAATCGAAGATTCGAAATTCGTACCAGTCGCCCTGACCCGCCACGAACTGTTCCTCGTGAATGATCTTCCCGCGCTCTTCGAAATCCGTTGGCATCAGGTCTTTCAAAAATCCATGCCGCACCTGTTGGCGCACCGGTGTTTTCTTCAGGTTGTCGTACGCGGCACTTCGGTAGACGAAAGTGGCGTTCGGAAAACATTTCAGTCCAGCAATGTGATCCGCATGAAAGTGTGTCACAAAAATCTGACGGATCGACTCGGAGTCAATCCCTCGGGATTGCAGCGTCGCACTGGCGTCGCGCGACGCCTCCAGACGAACCGGAGTCAGCCAACGATAACTACGTTCTGGAAGCCAACGGGTCGCTTTGAAGAATTCGTCGCTGTAGGCCGTGTCGATCAGGCAACCGCCGTGAACGGGATGCTCGAAGTAAATGAAGACTGCGTAAAAGCGAATCCACTTCCAGGAACGAGCCCCCACCAGCCACGCAAATTGCGAACACCATCCCGATGTCAGAAACCGCACGGATTGAAGAGATGTACTCATGGTGTGAAGAGCAGTCCTGCCTGAGAAAATCCGGCCGATGTCCCGAGAAACATCACTGGCTGACCAGTCCGCAACAGGCAATCACGTCGCAACTGGTCGAAAACAACAGGAATACTGGCGGAAGCCATGTTGCCGAGCACCGAAGCACGATTGATGAAGCTGTCGGGCGAAACCTTCAATCGACGTCGCACGGCTTCTACGGCGTGGGGCGACGCCTGATGGGGTACAAACAGTATCGCATCGCGCGGGGTCTGGCTGTCATTTATCAACTGTTCCACGAGTGGTGGAAGGCGACGCAAAGCCGTGCGGAATAATCGCGGACCCTCCATATGAAAACGGAATGCATCATCCCTCGCTGCGGTGTACTCAAACGCAGGAATCGAATGACCTCCCCCCAAGACCTGGCAATCTTCGAGATGTTCCGAGTATGTTTCATGTCGGAAGTAGAATGTTGGTGCAGGCTCCCGCTTCTGCAGCACCATCGCAGCGGCACCATCACTGAGTAGCGTCGAACTTTCGGGTTCATTCCAGTTCGCAGCGGCCATGGTCGCTTCAGAAACCACCAGCAAGACTCGCTGGTACTCTCCTGTGCCAAACAAGGCATTCACAACGTTCAACGCCAGCATGAATCCAAGGCACGTCCCATGGATATCCATCACGGGAACGCCATCGGACTCCGGCAGAAACAGTGATTGAAGGATCGCTCCATTGCAGGGAATCGGCTGATGCCGCGACGTGCTGCAGTCAATCAGCAGATCAATCTCTTTCCAGGTGACGTTCGCATCATCCATGGCCCGTTGAATAGCATGGCGAGCCATGGTTGCCAGTGTTTCGGGACGAGCACATTCGTAACGCACAGAGACCTGAGTGTGCTGGGCAATCCACCCGGCGGGCAATCGACCTCGCTCTTCAATTTCGGCTGCAGACACTCCGGCTCCGGGCAGATAACTCCCCGTCCCCTGGATCTCGAAATGCTGCCACATGTTTCAAAGCCCGTCAGTAACTGCCCCACAAATCAGTCCGTCCGAAAACTCAATCATTGCGAGGGGGGATGCTACAGCGTGCCGTGATGACAAACAATCCGAGACAGAAGCACTTCCCGAACTCGCTATAGACGACAAGGTATTGCTTCCACCCGGTCAAGCCGGGCGGAGAGCTGTTTCCAGTGAATGATGATGGATTGGTAGCTTGCAGTTGCTGGTCCCGCTGGGGCAAGCGGCAAGCCCAGCGGAAACCAATTCTATAGACATGCGCAACAGATGATTTCCGCCGGGATCACAACTGAACAGCTACGTTACGAGTGAAGTGTCGCGACTGGCTCTCCACCCGGCTTGACCGGGTTGTAGCAACGACTTCCCCACTACTGTTTTCTTACCATTCGCGTGCTTCCAATTGCTGATCTGCAAGCCACGAAATCGGCCTTGGATCAAATTTACGCGTGTTCATCGCGGGCCTTTCGACCGTCTTCCGATCCCACCGAAGCGCCCGAACGCAGGTCTCCTCTTCCCCGTCTATTCTCAGAACCGTCTGGACGTTTGTCCCGTCTCAGACTACGCTGGAATTCCATAAACATGGGGCTTTCAGCCATGAGCGGACATGCTCCTGCTGAACGTCAGCAAATCGTCTCATTTATCTAACGCCATTGGAACATAAAGACATGAGTGACGGCAAAGTGTTTACTCCCTCTTCCCCTTTACAGCCCACTGCACCAGCGCCACAAACCGTTGTCGTTCATTCCAGCCCCAGTTTCTGGCGTAGCTGGATGACTCGGCTCCTGCTGGCGGGACTCGGCTTTTCTGTCCTGTGCAACGTCAGCATGTACAGTTCGTACCACGAATACTTTGCCAAGACCGAAGGGCCGACCGAGCGGTTCCATTCAGGCGATGAACATGCCAAAGACAAGATCGTTGTCCTGACCGTCGATGGGACCATCATGCCGCCGTTTACCGAGCGGTTGATTCGTCAGATCGAACACGCTGGCAAAGATGACCACGTGAAGGGTGTCCTGCTGGTTGTTGACAGCCCTGGTGGCCTCGTCGCCGACAGCCATGAGATTTACCACCGATTGAAGCAACTTGGTGAAAAGCAAAAACCGATTTATGTCCAGATGAAACGGATGGCGGCTTCGGGCGGATACTACATTGCCATGGGTGCCGGACCAGAAGGGAAGATCTATGCCGAACCAACCACCTGGACCGGTTCGATCGGCGTCATCATCCCTCGCTATGATGCCAGCAAACTGGCGGACAAGATTGGCGTCGCTTCGGATCCTCTGAAGACCGGCGAATTCAAAGACGCCCTCAATCCGTTCCGCCCCATGACCGAAAACGAGCGAAAGTTGTGGGAAAACATCCTGGATCAGTCGTTCCAGAAATTCATCAAAGTGATTGATGACAATCGCGAGCCGCTCGACGCCGATGCGGTCAAGGCGCTGGCAACTGGTCAGATCTATACTGCCGACGACGCGAAGGAAAAGAAACTGGTTGACGAAATTGGTTATGAGGAAGATGCACTGAAGGCCCTGCAGGCAAAACTCGGCCTGGAGAAGGCACGCGTCGTTTACTACCGGACAGAAACATCAGTCCTGGAACAGTTGATGGGCGGTAGCATGCACGCCAAGCCATCAATCGATCCCTGGAAGCTGCTGGTGGAATCGACTGTTCCACGAGCGATGTACCTCTGTTCCTGGCTTCCTGCCTTGCCTGAATGATTGTGTGACGCCGACTTTCGCAAATGTCACGGTTTCCATTAGGGGACCGTGACATCTGCTTTTTTTAGGGCCTATCTCGGAGTCAGCACGACACCTTTGACATCCGCCAGAGCAGGCAGCGGGCGCGAGGCGGGTTTCAGAGTGACGCGAACTTGCCCAGCGGGAAGTTCGATTTCACCAATTTGCTGGTTCACGTACGTCTCCCAGTTCTCTGTTTTGTCGACCCGATGTGTCAGCGATTTTCCGGCCGCTTCGACAACCAACCGGCTTCCTGCCGCATTCGGCTCGCATGCGTAGGTCCAACTGACGGCATATTTGCCCGGTCGGGGAACGTCGACGGTCCAGACGACGATATCGTCCGCACTGCTCCACCAGCCGAGGTTCTTGTGCTTTTCCTCGATGACAATCGTTGGACCATAGATCTCCGCGGTATTCGGGTTCAGGTTGAATACTCCTGACCCGTCCGGCTTAACAACGCGTGGTTCATTGCCGGGAAATTTCTTGATTGCGGGGAGCGGAACGTTACGACGAATGTATTCGACCAGTGCCGCCACATCAGACGGTTTCAATTCGCGTTCCAGACCTTCAGGCATCAAGGATTTTGAAAGGCCTTCGATTTCATCAATCTCACTCCGCAGCAGTGTGATCTCTTTCCCCTCGGCCGCACGTAACGTGATGCTTCCCGCAGTTTCCGTGGCCATCAGTCCCGTGTGAGTGACTCCTGCTTTGGTAATCACAATAAATGATTGGAACTTCGTCTCAACCGCTCGATTCGGATCCAGCACGGCTGTCAACATCGCATCCGGCGATTTATCGGTGAGCGATGCGAGATCCGGTCCGACGGCATGTCCGATTTCACCCAGCTTGTGACATTGCGAGCAGCGTACCTTGAACAATTGACTGCCAAGCTGCGCATCACCGCCAGTTCGAACCGTTGGAAGATATTCCGCGACCAGCTTCGCTCGATCTGAATTCAGATTTACCGACAAAAGCTTTGCGGCGCGATCTGCGACAGACTTCGTCTTGTGGTCCAACAACCGTTGCCGCGAGGCAGCATCCAGATCGGTCGGAGAAATCTTCTTCTCTTCAATCGCAGTCAACAAAAGATCCCGCCAGCCGTCGCGACTCAGCAGGATGTCACTCGCCTGAGCCCGCTGGCTGGGGGCAAGTGACCTGAAACCGGCGATCAATGTTGTCGGAACATCATTCGATCGGATCCTTGCCAAAGTGGCCATCGCAGCAGACTGCAGTTCCGGCGGATGCCGCGGCGTGATTAAGGTTTTCAACAGTTCCAGATCCTCGTGCGAATCCGCCATTCGGCCGAGAACCCGGATAGCTGCGATGCGGTCTTCCAGTTTGCGGTCTTCCAGTTTGCTGTCTTCGTTGGCTCCCACAGATCGGGCGACTTTCAGCAGCGCCTGCAATCGTAGCGCCACGGGTCGAGTTTCGGGGTTCAGACCGAGCAGCCACTTGTCAGGCGTCGCAAAACGGCGATCGAGTGAAATCAGAAACTGCTCAATTGCGGCGTACTGCCATCGCTCATAGGTACCGGTTTTGGTCGGCTCTGTTGCACGTGTCAGTAGCGCCACGAGTGAAGGAAGATGATCGAAGGCGGTTGCCTGTGCCAGCAACTGCTGCGGCAACTCGGACTGACTGGCCGCATGTTGCATGACTTCCGACAGCACCGATTCCAGATTGACTGAGTTCAGCGAACTGAGAACGGCCGCAGTGAACTGTGGATGCAATGGTCCGCTGCCAGAAATGGCATTCTTCATTGGCCCGGCGACAGCGAGACGCCCGAGCACTCTTCCCACGTCTGCATGTTGGAATTCACCCAATGAATAGGCCAGTTGCATCCGGACTTGTGGATCAGGATCATCGACTCGCTCAATCAACCGTTGCCAGATCGCTGCGTTCGGCTCGGGGAACCGTTCACAGATTCGCACAGCGTGCCGACGCACCCCCGCATGAGAATCGGTGAGGACTGTCGGCAGCAGTTGAACAAGGGCATCCCGCACAGCAGGCCGCAACGCCTCGTGATCGTAAAGGCCATCCAGCGTGCAGAGCGCGTGGAGTCGTCCCAGCGCCAACGATGTCGGAGTGTCAGCAACGGGACGTGGCTGGCCAGTGGCCACTTCGGCCAGCAGTGGAATTGCTGCAGGATCAGCACGATCCAGAATCAGTTGCTGTGCCAGATCGCGTTGCCAGCCGTTCGCATGCGACAATGCTGCGACCAGTTGCGCGGTCGTCATACTGTCGAGACGTGGTATGGCGCGTAATTTCGTATCGATCGGTGCAACACGCCAGATGCGTCCCTTGTCCTGGCCCGCTCGCAAGTCGAGTTTTCTCTGCCATTCAATCGGAATCCACTGGGGATGCTCAATCACCAGTCGATACATGTCAGCCACGTAGAGTGCACCATCCGGGCCGGTCTTGATCTGAGTCGGGCGGAACCAGTTGTCGGTCGAGGCAAGGAATTCGGAATTCTGTTCCTGGTCGCTCCGCTGGCTGGTGAAGCTCAATCCGTCAGACCGCAGGATCTCGCGATGAACAAGATTGTGAACAGGTTCGCTGATAAAGACCTGTGCATCGCCTCCTTTTGCAATCGCATCGTCGCGGTAAACCATGGACGAACAGGCGGAGGTAAATCTGTTGAAGGCATGAAAATCATTGAATCGGGTCAACGTGCGACTGGTAGGAAAGACCGGTGCCGCACCCGGTGCGACGGACACATCCTTTTGCAGAACAGGAGCGATCAGAAACGGATTCCGCCGCAGATAGTGGTCGTCAAGCAGGTAATGCCACATCGGTCGGCTGTTGTTGTTTCCGAACCAGTTTCCCCAGTCATCTCGATTCCGACCGAATTGAGACTGGCCGGCAATCGCTTCCAGTTCCCCTGTGTCAGGCCTGATCCGCACATCACGTCCGCGGATATCGATAGCCTTCACCTCTTCGACTGCGATTGGTCGCATCAGCGCTGCGACGGCTCGAATCGTTCCACCGCTGTCACCATTTGCAAGGTACAGCCAGTTGTCCAACCCGCGTGAAAACCCGTTGACGCGATGCTGCTGATTCCCTTCGGCGAAGCCGGTAAACAAGACTTTCTTCAGATCTGCTTTCCCGTCGCCATCGGTGTCCTCAGCGTAGAAAACGTCGGGAGCTGCTGAGACCAGAACTCCTTTTCTCCAGGCGAGAACTCCATTGGGAAATGCGACACCATCGAGAAACAGCGTCGATTTCTCATAGATTCCGTCGCCATTGGTGTCCTCCAGGAAACGGACTCGTCCCCCCGGCTGACCTTTGTCGTCCATCCCGCGCGGGTAATCGGCCATCTCGGCAACCCATAACTTGCCGTCAGGTCCCCAATCCATCGCAACCGGGTCCATCGTCAATGGTTCGTGTGCCACCAGATCGACTCGAAAGCCCGGAGAGACTTTCATCGACTTCCTTGCCGCGGCAGGGTCCATGGCGTCAGGAATTCGATCGTCATTCTGTCGAAGAGATCGCCCGGTTTCTTGTGCCGTGGCCGCCGCCGTCATCGCTGTCAGGCTGATCATCAGCACAGCCACGATGATATCGACGGACCTGACGACGGGGTTCAGACGCTTCGTGTCATCAGGAGAGCGATCGCTTGATGGGCATTCCCAATCTTGAAGTTTCTGGCGAGTCTGCATTTTTCGAAGTTCCCGATTCAGCACACCGATATTTCAGCACGGGGCAGTCGATTGCCTGCCATTCACAAATTCATCGACGACAGCATACGCAGTGTCAGGGCCAGTGAGTTCAAACGCGTCGTGGTCGTGTCGGCTCGCGACATGAAGACGACAGGACAGCGAGTTCCCCACAGCACTCCACCAAACCGGCAATCGGCGGTGTACATGATGGCCTTCACGGTCAGGTTTGCGGAGAGCAGGTCAGGAAACAGCATCGCATCGGCTGCCCCGACAACGCCCCCTTCGATCTTTTTCTTTTCGCCTGCATCCGTGGCATACGCCAGATCGAATGACAGCGGCCCCTGAACGACACATCCCTGGATTTCGCCCGCCGCGTTTCGACGCGTCAATTCTACAGCATCGAGAGTATCGGGCATCGCTTCTGACGGCTTTTCCGTCGCAGCCATCGCCGCGATGCGTGGAGGTTCCGTCGATCCGTTTTCGCGCAGGACAGACGCAACCTCCACCAGACTCTGCAGGATATCTGCCTTTTGATCGAGCGTGGGCTGAATCGTAATTCCTGTGTCTGACAACAGGAACCGACGTCGGTCGCGTGGAATTTCCATCAGGACAACCTGGCAGATGCAGCGGTTGGTACGCAAGCCTGTCTCACGCGACAGCACTGCTTTCATCAGTGCGGGCGTAGCGATCTGTCCCTTCATCAAGGTTTGAGCCCGTCCCGCCTGAATTTCGGCAACGGCGGCACCTGCAGGATCATCGGCGTCGACAATCCGAAAACCTGTCAGGTCGATCTGCAGGTCGTTGGCCAGTTGCTGGATCTCGTCCGATTTCCCCGTCAACACGGGAGCGATCCAGCCTCGGCGCAGTGCCAGTGACAGGGCTTGCAGCACTGTCGGATCGGCACCACCCGCAGCGACGACGGAAATGGGTGTCGGAAGATTGTCAGCGAACTGATACAGGTCGTCAAAACCGATGAGAGACATGATTCATGGGCCTGATGTTGATCGACGTGGTGTCGGAAACAGGAACAGGACGAGGAGGAGACCTGCGGTCGGGGGTTTCGGCGGAGTCAGGAGACCCGCGCCGAACGATGGCCAGGAGACCCGTGCCGAACGCGACGCTCGCCCGATAAAGCTCGCCGTCATTCGGTTTTCCATTGCGGTGGACGCTTCTGCAGGAATGCGGTAATTCCTTCCTGAGCATCATACTGAACAGCATTTTCTACCATCACACACGTCGCTCGATCGTACGCGGTCCCTTCGTCCAGGGCGAGTTGATCATAGAAGGCGCGTTTGCCCAGACTCATGGTAGCTCCGCTGCTGGCGACGATGGCGTCGGTCAGTTCCTTGATCGACGCATCGAGTTGATCAGGGGCGACAACGCGGTTGACCAGCCCAACCTCTAGTGCTCGAGCCGCCGTGATCGGGATTCCTGTCAGCAGCATTTCCATCGCCACCTTGGGAGGAATTGCCCGGACGAGTGGAACCATTGGCGTTGTACAAAACAGCCCGATTTTTACTCCAGGCGTGGCGAACCTGGCTTCATTCACAGTGACTGCCAGATCACACGTGGCAACCAACTGGCAGCCTGCTGCCGTCGCCAGACCTTGCACTCGAGCGATCACGGGTTGTGGAAGCTTGCGGATCTGCTGCATGACTCGCGAACAGCGGGAAAACAGCGTTTGATAGTCCGCTTCGGGCCGACCTGCCATCTCGCCAAGATCGTGTCCGGAACAGAAGACCGACCCGGCAGCCCCCAGCACTACGACACGAGCAGTCCGGTCCGCTGCAATCTGGTCCAATGCGGTACCAAGTTCGGTCAGCATCGCCTCAGACAACGCGTTCCGCCGTTCCGGCCGATTCAACGTTAATCGGACCACTCCCCCTTGAGATTCCATCAGCAGCATAGTTTGCATCTCGACCAGAATTCGTGAAATCCGTCCCATCGTAAAAACAGCGAACGTGCTGTTTCTGGGCAGTGGGACGCGGAATCCGTGGATTCGCATTCACACCACGGCGGACACGATTTGAATCGAACGGCCTTTTGATTGCCACTGTTGGCGGCATAAGCAAGTCGACAACACCGTCAAGACGTTCCAGTGTTTAACTCGGACTGCGCAATGGAATTGATTCATCGCACAAACAAAAATCCCTTGGAATTGATCAATGCCCACAGCAGGTCTTCGTAGCATTCCTTAGGGTTCTGGTAATCCGTCAACAATTGTTCTGCGGCGGCAATTTCCGGTGGGGAGGGTGCCCGGCACAAGGTGGCATAATAGAGGTCCGTGACGATCTCGGCATGCGTTTTCTTTTCGGCCAGCAGTTTGTCGACACGGCTTCCCTTGGCGCTGATCTTTGTCGACAGAATGTCCCCGTTCAGCGTGTGCAGGGCCTGAGCCAGATTGGCATCGGGCGAGCGTTCGCATTCACACACACTCGTCCGGCGTGGCTTGGCGAATGTGTTCAGGAAGTAGTCTGGATACTCGGCGTCAGGGATCTCAATGGCTCGCGTTCCCAGTGGCAGGTCCTTGAACTTGGTCTGGGTCCCAGCAGCCTGATCGATGGCATCCAGCAGTGGTTCCGCCGTCAGTCGCTTCACTTCAAAATGGCTGTAGAAACGGCTGTCGGCGACGTTTTGCGAGGTCGGTTGAGAATCAAGCTGATACAGTCGCGAAACCATGATCGTTCGGACAAGCTGCTTCAGATTGAAGCCACTCTTCACGAAGTCATCGGAAAGAGTCTGCAGCAACGCGGGATTGGTCGGGGGATTCGTCGCTCGCAGATCATCAACGGGATCGACGATGCCTCGTCCCAGCAGATAACTGACATAGCGGTTGACGGTCGCTCGCGGAAATGCCGTGTTGGTCGGGGCCGTCATCCACTGCGCGAGAGCAATTCGCCGGTCGAGCGGATGATCGACGGGTTCTGCATCCAGCGGCTTGGGTGGCATCACCTTGCCCGTTCGCGGTTGCCGAACATCACCGCCGGTTTTGATCACGACGACACGTTCACCACCAAATAGCCCGAATTCCTGGCTGGTCTTCAATCCTGTGCGAGCGAAGAACGCGGCGAAACTGTAGTAGTCGTCCTGGCTGTATTTCTCGAATGGATGATGGTGACACTGCGCGCAGGTCAGTCGAGTTCCCAGGAACAGTTGCGAAGTCGACTCGGCCAGTTCATTTGGATTGTTGTTGACGATGAAGTAATTGGCAGGCCCGTTGGAAAAACTCGATCCCTTCCCCTGGACCAGTTGTGAGACGAATTTGTCGAACGACAGATTCTGTCGGAACGCTCCCTTGATCCAGTTGTGCAAGGCCCACATCCCGGTGTCCTGCAGGTCGCGACTGTTGTTACGAATCAAGTCCGACCATTTCAACGTCCAGTAAGCAGCATACCGTTCGTTGTACACTCCCTTTTTGGGAGATTCGACCAGTCCGAGCACTCGATCGATCCAGAGAGTCCGCTTGTTCGGTTCCTTTGATGACAGGAACTCGTCGATCTCGTCGCGAGTCGGCAGGGTTCCCATTGCATCCAGAAACAGACGCCGCAGGAACGTGGCATCGTCACAGAGAGGCGAAGGTTCGATTCCCAATTCGCGAAATTTTGTGGCGGCCAGTTCGTCGATGAAATTGTTGTTGACCCAGCCTTCCAGCCGCGCGGGGGGACCGTAAGGAATGACAAACATCGCGATTTCGGCCTGTCCTTCAAACCGCACCATGACCGGGGCCTGGCCACGACCGGAAACCGAACAGAAACCGTCGCGTGTGACTGCGACGATCCCTTCGTCCATCGAATCATATTTGGCCCAGGCAGTCACATCGCGGACTTCGCCATCCGCGTAAACCGCCTCGACACGCAACTGCTGCTTCAGGCCTGGTTCACCGACTCGTTGAGCGGGAGTGACCACCAGTTTGTTGATCACTCGTTCGGTCGTCGGGCCCGGGGCTCCTGATCTGATCCAGGCCACCATCAATTCATAGTCACGCGATTTCGGATCGAATCGCCTGCCACCCTGATGAGGAACCTGCATCGTCGGCTTTTGCAGCAACAGGCTTTCCTCGGGCGCAAGAACATTCAGGCGTCGTCCCTGGCTATCTTTGGTCATCGCAAAATGGTCAGCAGCCTGATCGAACCCGAAGACCGACAGCTTGAACCCGCCCTTACCAAACTGCGCGGCATGGCAGGCCGCCATGCTGCAACCCGCCTTGTTAATCGCGGGCCGAACGTGATCCAGAAAACTGACCGCCGGTTCCGGGGACACTCCTGTGACCGTGACGGGAATCTTGCGCACGGCAGTCGCAACCGTCACGGTGATCTCTGCCATCCCGTCGCCGCGCGGAATCAATCGTCCCGCAGCAGAGACCGTCACTATCGCCTCGTTCGACGAGACATATGTTGCTTGCGACGTCAGATCCTGGGCAGTTGACGCATTCCCCGGGGCGGTGACGAGCAACTGTGTCTGGGCAAAGTTCCCTTTGAGTGAAACCTCGGCAGGAACAATCTGAAACGGTTCGTCAGCTCGAACGACAGTGACGAGCGCAATTACCGACAAAAAAGAAGCCAGACAAACCAGTCGGAGCAACATGGCGGGGTCTCCGTGATAAACAGTAAGGCAGGGACGGGCCAATCGCGCCCGCAATACATTAATGATGTCTGATCGGTCCACCCGATGCAATTCCGTTATGAGGATTCCTGAAAATGAGGTCCCCGCCGATTGCCTCGGCCGGTCTGAAATCAGGACCTCACGCCCGCTTCGCTCAAGATGCCAAGACGCAAAGTTTTCAACTATTCCAGATATCGCCTCTCACCAACCTCTCAGTTTTCCTTAGCGTCTTCGCGTCTTTGCGTGAGACTCGCTTCCACCCGCGTCTTAGCTTGAGCTCGTTTCAGTATACTCGACGTCTGAAATCTGCCAGAATTCGGACGACTTTCGACGCGGAGAAATCATGACGACCGATTACGATCCCATCGCCGAGCAGTACAAGCGTTCGAAGCAGCAACCCTGGCGGACGTTTGTGGAAAGCTTCACCTTGATGGATCTGGTAGGCGACCCGTCTGGGTTGGCGGTGCTCGATGTCGCCTGCGGGGAAGGGTTTTATACTCGCATGATCCGGCAACGTGGCGCGGCCCAGGTGACGGGTGTCGACTTGTCGCAGGGGATGATTGATCTGGCGCGTCAGCAGGAATCGCAATATCAACTGGGTATCGATTACATCGTCGCGGACGCCCGGGAACTGGGGGATGTCGCCCGGTTCGATCTGTCAGT
Source organism: Planctomycetota bacterium (assembly GCA_037146815.1). Taxonomy (GTDB): domain Bacteria; phylum Planctomycetota; class Planctomycetia; order Planctomycetales; family Planctomycetaceae; genus Schlesneria. The sequence continues at coordinate 41,355 of JBAWWJ010000011.1, read as the reverse complement.
TGCGGCGTATCTGCTGAACTATGCGAGTACGCGTGATGAGCTTCAGTCGATGTGCGACGGGATCGCCCGATCACTGAAGCCGGGTGGGCGTTTTGTCACTGTGAACTGCCATCCCGGTCAACACTTTCCGGATGCCCCGTCCTATCGCAAGTACGGGTTTGAGACGACTGTCACTGGCGATTGGCGCGAGGGGGCACCAATCAAGTGGACGTTTCACCTGGACGACGGTCCCTTCGACATTGAAAACTACTATCTGAGTGTCGCGACACATGAAGAAGCCTTTCGCAAGGCTGGCTTCCGACAGGTGAACTGGCATTCACCACGATTATCGCCCGATGGACTGAACGACCGTGAACCCGAATACTGGTCCACCTTGCTGGAACGTTCTCCGGTCTGTTTCATCGAGTGTGTGAAGTGAATCTCTTGCCCTGCAGTATGAGCATATGCTGTTCGAGACGCCCGCGAAGGGCGCGTCTTTCCATTTCCGCCGTACTCCCATTCCCTCAATTCGTAAAAAAAGCCCCATGCCGGTTGGCATGGGGCTTCTGCAAATCCGATTTGCAAATCGGGCTGAATGAAAGTCAATAAGTTCTAGCGGCAGCAGGGAGCCGGTTGACAGCATGGCTGTGGTGCTGGAACCATGATCTTCTTTTCGACCATCTTGCAGACCTGAACCTGGACTTCTTTTTCCACACAAACTGGAACACAGACGGTGTAGTTTTCAGTCTTTTCTTCGTTCACAGGATCACAAACGGTGACCGTGTACGGTTCCTGTCGCGTTTTCTGAACACAGACAGTGTAGTTGATCGTACGAGTCTTCTCTTCTGGAACCTGCTTGCAGACCGTCACCTTGCGAACGCGGGGTTCGGCCTTGCAGAGCTGAACCTGGTATTCGAATTCCTGCTGCGACTGAACCATCTCGCAGACTTGGACAGTGCGGGTCCGCACTTCTGGCTTGCAGAGCTGGACTTGGTACGCGAATTCCTGTTGCGACTGAACCATCTTGCAGACCTGGACAGTTCGTGTGCGGACTTCAGGCTTGCACAGTGTCACGGTGTACGTGAATGGCACTTGCTTGCACTGCTGAACGTTGACCGTACACTGAACTTCGCGCTGAACGATTTTCGGAACCCAGACGTTCTGCGTCACGACAGTGTTGCAGACAGGAGCTGGTGCACAGCTTGCGCATGGAGCACAGGCATCGCAGCCACAGGCGAAGTGGCGGCGAGGACGGCAGCAGTTGGTGGCAACGCCACACGACTGACAGCCATTTGCCACCGGAACGCAACGCTGTTCCCAGTGCCCCTGGTCTTCGCAAACGGTCCGAGTCTGCACGACTGGAACGCATTCGACGACGGTCCGGGTCCCGGTTCGCTGTTCCTGGTAGGGAACATTGACGGTGTAGGACTGCTGAACGTTTTCGGTCACGGGGGTCAGAACACAGCGGGTTCCCTTGCGGGTTTCTGTGTAGGGGACCATCACCGTGTACTGCTTTTCAACATTCTTCGTCACGGGAGTGACCACGCAGCGGGTTCCCTTGCGGGTTTCCGTGTACGGGACCATTTCGGTGTACGCTTGATCGACAGTTTCTGTGACCGTCTTACACTCGATGTACTTTTCTTCGCGAACGCGAGGTTCCATCTCGGTGTAGGCCACGGTGCGCGTGCGATGTTCTTCGCGTGGCACCATCTTGGTGACCGTGTACTTGCGAACTCGTGGTTCCTGCTTGTACTCGGTCACTTGCACCTTGCGTGTTTCGGTCACCATAACGGATTCCAAAACAGTCCGTTCGACCATCGCCGGAGCGCAGGCGGTCGTGACTGGTGCGGGTGCCGGAGCACTCACACAGCATGGACTCGGGCTGCACTGCGCCGCACATGGGTCGCAGCAGCGTGCCCTGCGCCAGTGGCCGGCGTCGGCGGCTGACCCCAGCGCCAACACCCCCAATAGCATCAAACACAACTTCTTCATCAATCCCCCCCTCGTAACATCATACACCCAATCACTTTCGGCCAGCCCGAAAGAAATCCTTTGTGGTCCACTCCAGATCGAGCCGGTTATTCCGATTATCCGACCTGGGAGGTTAGGGGGTTATGGTAAATCTGAGGCCACCCTGCGTCTAGTTGTAGAATGCGAGTTTTGCGAGAAATAGGTTAAAGCGGTAGCGGATTACGTCCGACAGGGCGATTTAGCACGTCTATGCCGAATCTCCGGGCATTCCCTCCCATCAACCGGGCTTAAAATGATGAGAGATTCTTGTTTCTCGCCAGTTTGTTGCCGGGCGACTGCATAAGATTCAATGTCAGTCACTCAGAGAACGTTTTTCCTGAAACTCGAATTCAACAGTGAGCAATCGTTTGGCAATCCGATTCCAGTGGCCTGGAATGGCCTGTTTTACGGGATATTCAGAGCCATACAGGGAATCGGCGCGGCCATTTTGTAGGATTGGCAACATCTCGCCGGACTTCCGGAAGCGATTTGCAGAATCTTCCAGCCTTGCGATTTTGGAACTCGACTTGCTACGGAGGTTAAACCGACATATTTTTATGCGTACATGGACGTACCACTCTCCCAAGGATGGTGGGCGGCTCTCCTCAATACAATTATGGAGGCAAACCGCGATGGTTGAATCGTCGACAGACAGCAACCGGCCAGTACCCACACGGCGAACCCATTCAGCCGTGGTTGGAGGATTCCTCGGACTTTCCCTGATCGGGGTCGTGATTCCTCAACTCTGGGGACCTCAATTGCGGGCGGAAGAGATTCGCCCCGTCCCGGCAGCACCTGTCTGCGACATTCACCCGGTTGCCGCCGTTCCCGGAACACTATTTATCTGTGGTGGCGGCGTGATGCCGCAAACCATTATCCAACGATTCTTCGATCTGGCAGGTGGCAAAGACGCGCGCGTGGTGGTCGTCACAACCGCCAGTACATTCGCGGGAACTCCTGAACTGCACGATAAGTATGCACATTGGAAGAACTATGCGCATACTTCGATCGATTTCTTCCACGCACCGACACGAGCCGAGGCGGATAGCGCAGAGTTCTGCGAAAAATTCAAATCCGCCACTGCAATCTGGTTTACTGGTGGCAATCAGTCATTCCTGACGGACGCGTATCTGAATACTCACGCTGCGAAGATGTTTCATGAAGTGTTAAAGCGTGGCGGGGTTGTCGGCGGAACGTCCGCTGGTGCCGCGATCATGTCGCACGCGATGATCGCCGGGGGCCATAAAGAGCCGCAAATGGCGACCGGGCTGGGATTTCTGCCGGGAACGATTATTGATCAGCATTTTACGAACCGGGGGCGTGAGGAACGGCTGAAGCTGGCTGTTCAGTTGCGACCTGGGCACGTGGGGATCGGGATTGATGAATCGACAGCGCTGATCATTCGCGGGACGAAAATGGAAGTGATGGGGGATGCGGCGGTCACAATGTGCCTGTCGAAGCCTGCCGAAGTTGACGCGATGCCAATGCGGCTAGTCCATGGCCAGACCAACGATCTCAGCAAGTTCAGCCAGCGAGCGATTGACTGGGCAAAGCATGAAATGCTGGCCCGACGAAATCCGATTCCTGAAGTCAAAGCGGGTACGCTGGTCATTGTTGGCGGGGGGCAGACCCCTCGCGAAGCGTTCGAGAAATTCCTGACGGCCGCTGGTGGCAAGGATTCACCGATCATCGTCGTCTCCGATACGTTGCGCGACGATCTGAACGAAGAAAAAGGGGTCTGCAACTGGCTGAAAGCCGCCGGCGCATCAAACGTCCGACAACTGCACGCTCGTGATAAAAGCGAACTCGCCAATCCAGATATCGCCGCCTGGTTGAACGAGGCACGTGGTGTCTGGTTCACGGGAGGTCGCGAATCCCGGATGGAAGCGTATCTCGAAACATCGATCCAGAAGCTGTTTCATGGCGTGCTGCGCCGAGGCGGAGTGATTGGCGGGACGTCTGCTGGAGCGACGATTCAAGGTGAGTATTTCGCCAGGGGGCTATCCCAGGAAAACAAGCCAGAAACCGCAACCGAAGGTTACGAACGCGGGTTCGGTTTTCTGTCCGGGTGTGCTATCGATTTCCGGGATGCCGATTCGAACGACCGCGCCCTGCCGCATGAGCGGTTTGAAGACATGACGGGAATGAAGCGAGCCCACCCGCAACTGGTCGGGATCGGTATCGATGATGGAACGGCTCTGATCGTGCGAGGCACGACGATGGAAGTTGTCGGACAGAATCAGGTTGCCATCTACGATCGCCCGATGTCCAACAAAGAACCGGTCGAATACGACGTGATCAAGGCAGGCCAGAAATACGATTTCAAGCAGCACAAACTGATGGAGCAAGTCGTGCTGGATACCAAGTAATCTCCAACCATTAAGGACGCAGGTGTCGATGTCGGATCTGTCGATGGTTCCGCAGGGCCATCCCGCTGCCAGCAGATTGCGGCTGTTTGTGTTCGGCACATTGCGGCGAGGCCACCGGAATCATCATTTTCTGGAGGGAAAATACGCGAGTGTTGTTCCCGCCATCCTGCATGGTTATCAGCGCCTGCACGAATTAATGATCGCCCCAGCCCCTGGCGGATTTGTTGACGGTGAACTTTTTGAACTGACACCGGAAATCTACGACGCGACTCTCGCCGGTTGCGATGTTTTGGAAGAGATACCTCCGGGCCAGCTTGTCGGCCACGAATACGAACGACGTCTGGTCAGCGTCGAAACGAACAAAGGAAGCATTCAGGCTTGGGCTTACGTGCAACCAACTATAGAATAAACCTCATCTTTTGAGGGGACATGCATGCTGCGGATTCTGAATACACCTCGACGCCTCTGCACCGGGTTGACTCGGCGTGAATTGCTTGAGGCGGGTGGGACGAGCCTGCTGGGCATCACTCTTCCCCAACTGCTTCAAGCAGATGCTGCGGCGGCGGAAACCAAAGTCGCACGTGCTCTGCCAGATGGATTTGGATCAGCGAAGCGATGCATCATCCTGTTTCTGTATGGCTCGCCGAGTCAGATGGAAACCGTGGATATGAAGCCCGAGGCACCAGCCGAAATCCGGGGTACGATGCTTCCGATTGCCTCGTCGCTGCCCGGACTGGATGTCTGCGAACACATGCCGCGAATGGCTCGCATGATGGACCGCGTCACTGTCCTGCGATCGATACACCACGAGTACCCGATTCATGGTGTCGCGTACGCGATGACCGGAACGCCGGCGATCGACGTCAACATGGAGCTGAGTCCTACGGACCCTCGTCACCATCCCTATTTCGGAAGTGTCGTCGAGTACATCGATCGGGGACGTCGTGGCGGTCTGGCCCCGTTTCCACAAAATGTTGCTCTGCCCTTCCCGTTCAGCACTCAGAGAACGGGTGAGGTTCACCGGGCCGGTCCATACGCGAGTTATCTTGGCACGACGTTCAATCCGATCTGGACTGAATTCCTCGGTGCGGCGGATCGATCGGTCTACAAGACATTGCGGGATATGAATGTCGAAATCTTTGATCCCTACGTGGGATGTAAGACGGATGCCTCGTTCCGTCTTGCTTCGACATCGTTGCCGGAAACATTGACGCTTGACCGACTCGATCGTCGCCGATCGCTGCTGACTCAGATGAACGACGTGCGACGCGATCTCGAAACGACTGATCGCGGCCGATCGCTGAACAGCTTCCAACAGATGGCTTATTCTCTGTTGCAGTCACAGGCGGTTTCCGAGGCACTCGACGTTCGCAAGGAATCGGCGGCAACGCGAGACCTGTATGGCATGACGCTGTTTGGCCAGTCCTGCCTGGCGGCACGCCGGATGATCGAAGCGGGAACGCGCCTGGTGAGTGTCTTCTGGGACGAATATGGTCTGGCTGGCGACGCGTGGGATACTCACTGGAATCATTTCCCGCGGATGACCGACCAGTTGCTGCCGGGCCTCGATAAAGGCTTTTCGGGGCTCGTGCTGGACCTGGAACAGCGAGGGTTGCTGGACGACACGCTGGTCGTCTGTATCAGCGAGCATGGGCGCACGCCCAAGATCAATTCGGCGTCAGGTGGAGGCCGCGACCATTGGTCACAGGCCTATTCCGCATTGTTTGCGGGTGGCGGGATCGCTCGCGGACGTGTTGTCGGTGCGACAGATAAGCATGCGGGCGAAGTGGTGTCGAATCCGGTCGGCCCCAAAGATGTCCTGGCGACGATGTACCATCTGCTGGGAATCGAACCGCATCAGTTCCTGCCAGACAAGACCGGTCGCCCGGTCCCTGTCGTGCCAGAATCGAGCCGCGTGATTCACGAAATGCTGGCGTAACGATAGTCGTGGTTCGCTCCCGCGAACCAACGCTTCGTGGCAACAAATGACTTGTTAGCACGAGCCGTCTATTTGAAATCAGAAATTGCGACGTTGGTTCGCGGGAACAATCCGCAAGTCCGCACGCATAAGAGTTGAAAGGCCGGTATAGACCAGCCTTTCAACATTAAACGTTGTTACGGCAATGGTACTGTGCGCAGGTCCAAAACTCCGGGCCCCGACTGAACCAGTACGACGGCATGAGTATCGTTCAAACGATCCAATTGTACGACGCCATCCAGTTCCTTGATCGTTTCAAATGCCTGACCCGCCGTGTTTCCGTCTTTGACGGGGGTTGTCAAACCATCGTTGCGAGTGATGTTATCCGTGCTGATCTTCATCACGCCGCGAGCGGAATTGGACATCAGCAGAAAGGTTTTCCCATCCTTCTGATAGCTGATCATGTCCAGCGGCCGATTCCGGTTCCCGAGTTCTGCGACCGTGGTCCCACGTGCCTTGGTACCGGGCTTCAGGCTGTCGATCGGGAATCGAACCAGTGGAGTGCAGACGAATCCCGCCAGCAGGCTGGGTTCGCCATTGATATTCAGGGGAACGAATGTCCGGATCGCGGACGTGTCTTCGCTACGACCGTGTGCGGCGTGATAGATTTCAACGCTGGTCCCGTTGACTCCGTCGGCGAACGGAAATGGAATTTGATGAACGCTCGAAGGGGATGCCCCTGCAGCCAGTCCAGAGACGAAAACTTTTCCTTCGGCATAGGCCAGGTCGGTGATGGCGTCGTTACGAGGATTGGATGCTCGTCCGTTTCGATTCACTTCCTTGTCTTCAGGAGCATCCGCCAGGGCCGCCTGCTGGAAGGGAATGTCGGTAAGTGAAACAACGGTGACCTTCTGGGCAACTCGAATGATCGCAGGAGTCGCTTCGGCTCCAGCACCCTTGGTCACGGCAACATAAACTTTGCCCGACCGGGGGTTAACTGCCAGGTCGTTGACGGTAATCTTGTCTGGGGTCGTTCCCAACAAGGTGGCAATCTGTCCATTCAATCCGGCAACCGACGGTTCGGTCTTGGCGATTTCGTTGTCGCCGGTATCGATCGCGAAAATCGCAGCACCTTTAGAGTCGCCAACGAAAAGGATTCCATCGGGACCAAATGCCAGGGCATTGGCCGACTTGATGGCGGGATTCCCCTTCTTCAGGCCCCACTCGGCAGCCTCAGTGACAGCAATGGATGCCAGCCAGCCAGCCAATGCACAGGATACGATACGACGAAGTTGCATGCTTCACTCCTTCTGCCAACGCGTGATCCTCGCAGCCCGCCACGCAGACTCATTCGGGTGATCACGGCGACAGTAGTATGCGAAGCAAATGTTCAGATGGGAACTGAATTCTCGCGTCCGGCACCTTGGGAATGGCTGAATTCAGGAATCGTCATTCATCGAATCTTAAGGTGGGCTTTTCCGAAAGCACGTGGACAAAATTGAGTTGGAATCATTCGGGATGGCCGCTTGATACAGATGGCAATCTGATGGCGTCACGATAGTCGTGGTTCGCTCCGCGAACCAACGTCTCTTGGTTGACAGACTTCTGATGACGTGGCGAATAACAGGGTTGCCATAACAAAATGCGGCGTTGGTTCGCGGAGCGAACCACGGCGGGGTCGCAGGGTCAGGAGCGAAGCGGATGGCCCTGAAAGTTTGAGCGTGCCCTCCGTTTCGGGGCCTTCCCGTTGGTCAGACCCCGCCACCCAGACGCTTCGCGATCAAGATGATAAGTCGTTTGAAACAACCGGCGCCGCCATCAGGCGGCGACCTCAAACCTCATGATTTCAGCGACAAATATCATTACCCACGTTGGTTCGCGGAGCGAACCACGACTATCTCGAACTCGCGCATCGTATCGGCAAACTCTGAGAATCCACCCGTCAGTGACGGGGATTACTTCTTCAGTAACTCGCGGGATCGCAGCCAGTCTTCACAACGTTTTGGCCATGTCGAAACGACATGTTCACTCGCTCGCAATCCGAATCCGTGTCCGCCGGTCGAATAGATATGCAGGTCTGATGGCACCCCTGCTTTCTTCAAGGCCAGGAACAGTTGCAGGCTGTTTTCGCACGTGATGCCATCGTTAAAGGCGTGTGCCAGGAACATCGGCGGAGTCTCTTTGGTCACCGTCAAATCCGACTTCAATTCCCCTTTGGCATCAACGAGATACGCGGGGTAGACGAGCATCACGAAGTCGGGCCGGCACGAACCATGATCCAGTTTGTCGGTCTCGTCATAAAGTTTTGATTCACTCTTGAGCGCCGCGTTGGCCGCCGCCGATCCTCCTGCAGAAAAGCCCAGCAGGCCGATCCGGTTCGGTACCAGTCCCCATTCTGTCGCTCGACTGCGAACCACACGGACAGCCCTCTGGGCATCCTGTGCCGGTGCCAGCCACGGCGACTTGTCGTCACTGGTGGGGGTTCGATACTTGAGAACAAACGCTGTCACACCGATGGAGTTGAACCACTCGGCGACTTCCAGACCCTCTTTGTTCCAGGCGAGAATCCGAAAACCACCCCCTGGACAAATCACGACCGATGTCCCGTTTCGTGTCTCCATTGGGGGAAGATACACGGTCAACGTCGGCTGGCTGATATTCGTCAAACGAGTGACAGGAGGATTTTCGCCCGGCTTGTTGGGATGAACGACCTCGGGGCCCAGATCCACGGTTTCGCCGGGTGGTTTACCTTTCCAGACAGGGATTACTTCCGGTTCGACTGCGCCTGCAGATTGAATGACAATGAACAGAACCAGGGGGAGAAAGGTCGTTTTCAATTGGGGATTCCCTGAAGTAAATGCGATACCACCAATCCCATTCTTCTCATAATTTCCATCAGCCACCAGTGCTGCCTCATCCGCCCTTCTTCTGGATCTTTGCCCACTCGTCTTTCAAGGTTACGGTCCGGTTGAAAACGATTGCCTGTGGTTGCGAGTCCTTGTCGACGCAGAAGTATCCGAGGCGTTCAAACTGGCATTTGTATCCGGGGACTGCCGTTGCCAGAGATCGCTCCAGCCTGGCGTTGGGAACCACAACCAGCGATTTCGGGTTCAGATGACTCTTCCAGTCATCTCCGTCGGGGATGTCTGCAACATTCGCGATTTCAAACAGATGGTCATACAACCGTACTTCTGCTGTGACGGCGTGTTCGTCAGATACCCAGTGGATCGTCGACTTCACCTTGCGACCGTCGGGGGCATTGCCACCGCGAGTTTCTGGATCGTAAGTGCAGCGAAGTTCGATCACGTCACCAGTCGCCGGATCTTTGACGGCTTCCTGACAGGTGATCAGATAGCCCCACCGCAACCGCACTTCGCGCCCGGGAGCCAACCGGAAGAACTGCTTCGGGGGATTCTCCATGAAGTCGTCCTGCTCAATGTACAGAACCTTTGAGAAGGGAACCTGTCGCGTTCCCGCTGCCGGATCTTCCGGGTTATTGATCGCTTCCAGTTCTTCGACCTGACCGTCGGGGTAATTGGTCAGAACGATTTTGAGCGGCTTCAAGACCGCCATGGCTCGCGGTGCCGTTTTGTTCAAGTCTGACCTGACGGCATTTTCCAGCACAACAACGTCGTTCAAGCTGTTGAATTTGGTGACTCCAATTTCATCGCAGAAAGCACGCATGGCACTGGGGGTGTAACCGCGACGACGAATCCCGGCGATCGTTGGCATCCGGGGATCATCCCAACCGCTCACTGTCCCTGTCTCGACTAGTTCGAGCAGCTTTCGCTTGCTCATCATGGTGTGCGTCAGATTCAGGCGAGCGAATTCAATCTGCTGAGGGTGATACAAGTCGAGAACATCGATCAGCCAGTCGTACAGCGGGCGATGATTCTCGAATTCCAGCGTACAGATCGAATGCGTGATTCCCTCGATCGAGTCGCTGTAGCCGTGCGTGAAGTCATAAAGCGGATAGATGCACCAGGTATTACCCGTTCGATGGTGCTCCGCGTGACGAATGCGGTACAGCAGCGGATCGCGCATGTTCATATTGGGATGAGCCATGTCGATCTTCGCTCGCAAAACGTGCGCTCCATCCGGGAATTCACCGGCGCGCATGCGGCGGAACAGATCCAGACTCTCGGCGATGGGGCGGTCCCGGAACCGACCGTTCTGGCCAGGTTCCGTCAGGGTTCCACGCTGGCTGCGAATTTCTTCGAGTGTCGAACTGTCGACGTAGGCCAGTCCCTTTTGAATCAGTTGCTCAGCGAACTGGTAGATTTGCTCGAAGTAGTCGGAAGCGTAGTACAGGCCATCCCAGTTGAATCCGAGCCAGCGGACATCTTCCTGAATGGAGTCGACATATTCGACGTCTTCCTTGGTCGGATTCGTGTCATCAAATCGCAGGTTGCACTTTCCACCATACTTCTTGGCAGTGCCGAAATTCAGGCAGATCGATTTGGCGTGCCCGATGTGCAGATACCCATTTGGCTCGGGGGGGAAACGCGTATGTACTCGACCGCCAAACTTACCACTCACATTGTCGGAATCAATGATTTCGTGGATGAAATTTGAGTGAGCGACAGGTGCGGTTTCTTCCGTGGACATAAAAGGCTTTCCTTATGTGATTTTCGTGCCGGACCGAGCGTCATTCCAGCGAGGGGATTCTAATCAGAGAGGGCACTCCAGATGAAGGCTGGAATGACTTGGATCCCGCATGTGTGGGACTGACGGATTTTTTCGGGAAGGCGTTCTTCGAGCAATCATCATCCGATACTTACTTTCGGACGATGATCGCATCGCACCAGTCGGCGTAGTCCGAGACATCGCCCAGTGCACCGAACTCGACAACGAGCGTCAGTTTCTTGTGTCCCTCAAGTTTTACGGGTGGAACTACGACTGGTGCAGACTTTCCCGTCAATTCAGGACTTTCCCAGATGCGTTTCCCGTCCAGTTCCACAGCAAACCGGACGCTGCCGTTTCCTGCCGCACAATCGTCGATTCCAATGGTGGCGCGAAATTCGCGATCGTCCGGTTGCAGTTCAAACGTGACGGCAGAGCGACTGTGCATTCCCAGCCCGGTCCCTGATTCCACCCCGCGCAGTGTCAGTGGCCCGCGCAGGACGTTGGCATTTCTGACCAAGGGCCATTTGTGCGAGAGGTACGAAACAAACGTGAATTGTGATTCGTCGCGATCTGCCAGCGGAATCGCTTTGACCCCGTAAACTCTGCAGGAAACGCATTCAGAAACCGGCAGCAGAAATTCTTGCTTGGAAAAGGTTTCACATTTCAATCCCTGATCGGTCAGCATCACGTTGCGAACCGTCAGTCGCGAGCCATCTCGCAGTGATAACGACAGCCGACGCCCCTCAATCCGCGGGGCTGAGGTCAACTCGGGATTCAATCGGATCGCCTGAACTCGGGTTCGATTCAGCTTCAGCAGGCCTGTCGGGCTCTTCAACTGAACAAACGCACCATCCAGTCGTTCGAACTCACCCTGGACTCGATCCCCATTGGCGAGAAGAGCGATGTCCTGTCCGGAGGGAAGTGTCTGCAGGTCGGCGAACAAGCGTCGTCGGTCATCAGCAGCGGTCGGAAGTTCGAAAATGATTGCGGCGATGATTTCAAGAGGCAGCTTAAGGGCAGCCCGCAAAGGAATTCGCTGCCAGGTTGCCGTCAATTCATCGTCAAACACCCCCACAGGACGCACGACGAGTCGGTCGCCATTGGCGAGGATGACCAGCGAGTCTCCGCTGGCGAGTGGAACGGATGGCCGATTGAAGTTCAATGTCAGCAGGTCGTCCAGTGATGTGGCCTGTGACTCACCAACGACGATTCGGTCGGTCGTCCATTCCGTTAATGCAGCCGCTTCTGTCGTTCGGCCTGAAACATCGACAACGGTCACAACCTCAGCCGCGGAAACAATTACCGATAGACTGAGCCAACAGAGGGTCCATTGAAGAGCATCCCGCACGTGAACAATCTCCACAAGCGGCGCTACCGCTGAAAAATTGGCAAGTAGTTATTCGGCATTTGCAGTACCAGGCACGCCATGGCCGTTGCGTACTCGCTGTTGATCAACGAATCTGGCCAGCTTCCGTCAGGCTGCTGACGTGCAGCGAGTTCGTCACGGATGGCCGGATACCATTGCCTCCAGCGGTCATCTCCCGCATGCCACATGGCCTGGACGGCGTAGTACTGGCCATAAAAATAATGGGCGTCATAACGCATCGAGTCTCCGCGTGGAGGGAACCGCAGCAGATAAGCGAGTCCTCGCTCGATTTCGCGTCCTTCTGTCATCCCGGCGGAATAGAGTGTCACGACCCCTGCAGCGGAACGCGGAAAATCGCTCTGTGGGCGAATCGCCAGTTGGTAACGAAATCCTCCGTCGGGATTCTGGCACTTCTTGACGTAATCGACACACTGATCGACGGTTGTCTTGGGAACCGCGATCCCGCAATTCCGTGCCGCTCGCAACGCCATCATCTGGCAAACGGTCACGGAGACGTCAGCATCCTTGTCCGTAGGAGAATAGCGCCATCCCCCTTCTCTGTTCTGCGACGAGACAATGAGATCGACGGCTTTCTTCAAGGCTTCGCGAATGTCCTTACGAGGTGACATGCCATAGACTTCGGCGAGGAACAGTGTCGCGAATCCGTGTCCGTACATCGGTCCGTGCCCGGCGCTGTCTTCGCGAATGATGTAGCCGGTCGGTCTGGCACAGGACAAAACGAAATCGATCGACTTGTCGACATTCTTGCCGTAGGTACCACGACCGGGCATGTATCCCGCAGAAAGGAATGCCATTCCTGCCAGAGAAGTCACAGCCACGTTCTTGCGGTAATTGGTTCCGGAACCCAACGAGCCTTCTGAATGTTGGCGATTTGCCAGGTAAAGCAAACCGCGGTCGATCGCCTTTTGAGTTTCAGGCAGAATCAGTTCTGCAGCCGTTGATTCCAGATTTCTTGTGTTGGTGGGACGCTGAGCAAGTGCCTGAAGCGGAAACAACTGTCCGATAAACAGCACAAACAGGAGGATCAACGATCGGCGATTAGTGAGGCACCACGTTGTAACGGCGTGAGGTATCGTCCCAGAACCCGGGCTGTGATGCGATTGGTCCACCGCGAGGTGTTTGCTGCCACGCTGGCGCAACAACTGTTCCTGCCGCAGAGTTGATTCCGCGCGGATCCCAGTAGGCCTGAGCCGGAGAAATTGCCCCGCGGGCCGCTTGCATGTTGCGGTAATCGAACTTGTACCGATCATAGGTCCGCGGCTCCTGAAACGACAGCGGTCGGCTGTATGTCTCTGGCCCAAGTGATTCATCGGGGTACGGATCATGTGTATCATACGATCGCGATTCGACACGCGGATCTCGAGCGCGGCAGGAGAGGAACCGGGTTTCCTGGCAACCCAAGCCACTCACCGCAATCAAGATCAATGTCAGCCACCCGCGTTCCATCGCGTGGGTCATCCCAAACCTCCTGGACGCCGATCCATCGGCAATTTCCGCCGGTCGATTCTAACGGAGAGCTCGGGATTGGCATAGGCGGGAATTGCTCGCGGGGGGCGTTACGTCATATGATCCTGCGAAATAGCTGTTCATAAACGCGATTGAGAAGCGAGACGACCGCATTATGGGATTTTTCGATAAGCTGAAACAGGGGCTCGTTCGCACCAAGCAATTGTTGCAAACCGATATCCGAGACCTCTTTAAGTCCGGAGACATCCTCGACGAAAGCAAGCTGGAACAGTTTGAAGCCCGCCTGATCCGGACCGATATCGGCGTGGCCGCTTCCGATGCCATTCTCAGCGAATTGAGGATCAAACATCTGAATCGAACGGTGGTACTCACCGAGATCTGGGGAACCATTAAAGAGACGCTCCGCAAAATCCTGCGTGGCACAGATGGAACGACGTGGGACCCGGAAAAGCCGCTTTCGCCCCTGCGAATGTCCCCGACGAAGCCGACGGTGATCCTGGTGACAGGAGTCAACGGGACCGGAAAGACGACATCCATCGCGAAAATTTCCAGGCTGCTGCGGTCACAAGGGCTCACCGTGATGCTGGCCGCTGGCGACACGTTCCGTGCTGCGGCCGTCGAGCAACTGACAATGTGGAGCCAACGACTGGGCTGTCCGATCGTCACCCGCCCCAGTGGGACAGATCCCGCCAGCGTCGCATTTGCCGGGTGCGAAGAGGCCTTGAAAGAGGGGGTTGATGTCCTCGTGATCGACACTGCAGGTCGATTGCACAACCAGGCGAATCTGATGAAGGAGCTCGAAAAGATTCGTCGGGTGATCGATAAAAAGATCCCAGGGGCACCGCACGAGTGTCTCTTGGTGATCGACGCCACGACCGGCCAGAATGGACTTAACCAAGCCGAGCATTTTTCGAAAGCAGCCAACTGCACGGGGATCGTGCTGGCAAAACTCGACGGAACAGCCAAGGGAGGCGTCACTGTCGCCATCCGACAACGGATGGGGATTCCGGTCAAATACGTCGGTGTCGGTGAGCAGATCGAAGATCTGGAACTGTTCAATCCGGACAGCTTTGTCGACGCCCTCTTCGATGAAGGCCAATAGTTGCCAGCGTTTGCAAACGTGACGATCACGGGATCGAACGATATACTGGCGGATGCGATCGGTGCCAGACCCCTTCTGGCGAGTCGCTCATTGCGGAACTGCATGTCGCGGAACGTGTTACAAGAGGATTTTGACTTATGGCGGCTTTGACAATAACCCCTGGGGTTACCCGGGTCGGCTGGATCGGTACGGGAGTGATGGGGTCCAGCATGGTTGGACACCTGATGACGGCCGGATATTCCGCCACTGTCTACACACGTTCCCAGAGCAAGGCCGAACCCCTGGTGGCTCGCGGAGCCAAGTGGGCAATTTCTCCTAAAGCTGTCGCAGAACAGTCCGACGTGATCTTTTCCATCGTGGGATTTCCCAGTGATGTTCGCGAAGTGATGCTCGGCGAGAACGGTGCTCTTGCCGGTTCGAAGGCGGGAAATGTGCTGGTCGATATGACCACCAGTGAACCCTCGCTGGCCGTCGAAATCTACAACGCCGCCAGGTCGAAGAGAGTCCAAAGCGTTGACGCTCCGGTTTCCGGTGGCGACATCGGTGCCAAGAATGCAGCACTGTCAATCATGATCGGCGGCGACAAGGAAATCGTCGATGCGATTCAGCCGCTCTTTGCGGCGATGGGGAAAACAATCATCCATCAGGGTGGGGCCGGTGCAGGTCAACATACCAAGATGGCGAATCAGATTCTGATCGCGACCAATATGATCGGCGTCTGTGAATCACTGCTGTACGGCTACAAGGCGGGGCTCGATCTTCCCACGATGCTGCAATCGGTCGGGCCAGGTGCGGCTGGAAGCTGGTCGCTGAACAACCTGGGACCGCGGATCATGAACAACAATTTTGATCCCGGTTTCTTCGTGGAGCACTTCATCAAGGACATGGGAATTGCCTTGTCAGAAGCGAAGCGAATGGGGTTGTCACTCCCCGGGCTGGCGTTGGGCGAACAGCTCTATCTGTCCGTAAAAGCCAAGGGCTGGGGACGTAATGGGACTCATGCCTTGATGTTGGCACTGGCGGAAATGGCCGGGATGGATTGGCGCAATCGAAAGTAAGGGAATCCTCAGTCCTTGAGGGTGCGTGCAGTCTTCGAAACGCACTTATTCAAGGGACATTCGCATGTCGGTGCGTTCCGCAGACTGCACGCACCCTACTATCAGTTGAGTTGAAGGCGATATCAGAATGGCACGCAAGGGAGAACAGTTCGCAGGATTGACCGTGGCGATCGTCACTCCGTTCAAGAACGGTAAGGTTGACGAAGTCGCACTGCGGAATTCTGTGGACTGGCATGTGGCTCAGGGGACAAACGGCCTCTGTCCCGTCGGGACAACGGGTGAAAGCCCCACGGTCAATCACGACGAGCATAACCGGATCATCGAAATCGTCTGTGAACAGGCCGCAGGCCGGATCAAGGTGATGGCGGGTACAGGTTCCAACAGTACTCAGGAAGCGATCGAGATGACTCGATTCGCCAAGTCCTGCGGTGCGGATGGCGCGATGATGGTCGCCCCGTACTACAACAAGCCGACCGGCGAAGGCTTCTACCAGCATTATCGCGCCGTTGCCGAAGCTGTTGATATTCCCATCATTCTCTACAACATTCCCGGTCGTACTGCCAAGAACATGGAACCGGACGTGGTTGCTCGCATTGCCGAGATTCCCAACGTCGTTGCCATTAAAGAAGCCACGGGGTCGATGGATCAGGCGTCACAAACACTCGCTCAGACAAATCTGACGGTCTTGTCGGGCGATGACAGCCTGACGCTGCCGCTGCTGTCGATGGGTGCCAGCGGAATCGTATCAGTCGTTGGAAATATTGTTCCCGGAGATATGCTGCAACTTCTGAAGGCCTGGAAGGCTGGTAACGTCGCCGAAGCCCAGAAGTGGCACTTTAAGCTGTTTACTTTGTGTCGCGACATGCTGGGAATCGCCACCAACCCGATTCCTGTGAAAGCTGCTATGCAGATGCTGGGACGGGATACGGGCGAACTGCGATTGCCACTGACCCCGCTGTCAGAAGCGGAAGCCGCCCGGTTGCGAAAAACACTGACGGCGTACGGTTTGCTGCAAATCGGAAGTGCGCATTCAGCCTGACTTGACGTAACGCTCAAGATTCCATTCGAGTAACAGGGGCATGTGATCAAGGTGCCCCGACGACATTTCTTTCTGTCGCCCTGTTGCGACGATTCTCGTGGTGTGATTGACGGGAGAATTGACGATGATCTTCGGCTTCGGAAAAAAACGGGATGCGGACGACGGCGACGACGATGATGAAGACGAAGAAGAGGAAGTCGATCTCGTCAATTTCCAGGGGGCAACCAATGGAAAGTCGGCAGATCTGGCGGCTAACGCGCGCCTGGTTCAGGCGGCACTCCTTCCCACTCGCGAGATGGTGACAGAAGCACTCGAACGACGGGCTGAAGTCCTTCGACTCGATGTGAAAGGTGAAAAAGGGCAGGTCGCACTTTCGGTCGACGGTATGCCTTACGCCGGTAGCCGCATGTCGAAACAGCAGGCCACTGCTGTCACACAAATGATGAAAGTCCTGGCTGGTCTCGATGCCAAGCTGAAAGGGAAACATCAGATTGGCGGCGTGAAGGCTGAGTTTCAGGAAACCAAATACGAATTGACGACCGATGTCGCTCCTCAACCCGACGGGTCGGAACGACTGACGATTCGTATTCGAAATATGAAGCACAAGCTCGATACGCCTCAGGAACTTGGCTTCAGCGACGCAACTCGAGCCCAGATCCGCGAACTGACATCACGCCGGCACGGCTTGATCATTGTTGCCGGTCCAGCGGGTTCCGGCGTGACGACGACATTGTTCGCCGTCGTGCGTGGTATCGACGTTTATCTCTACTCCATCTACACCATGATGGAACCCGGGACACGGGAACTGATCAACGTCAAAGTCTTCCAGCCCAACGAAGGCGACGACATCGAAACCACGATCATGCGAATGATGCGTGAAGAGGCTGACGTCGTTGTTGCCAAGCCGATTCGGGATGCCGATACGACGAAGCAACTGCTCAATCTCGCCGATCGGATCTGCATTATGGGCGAAGTGGCAGCGAAGGATGCTGCCAGCGGAATCTGCCAGGTTGCCGAGTGGTCTGAAGACCGGCAAAAGGCGAGCGAAGTCATTGACGCGGCCTACAGCCAGAAGCTGATCCGGCTGCTTTGCACCAGTTGCCGCGAAGCCTTCCGGCCGAATCCCAAGCTGTTGGAAAAGGTCGGCCTTCCTCCGGAAACCAAGACTCTCTACCGCAAAGGTGAGCCACTGGTGGACGAAAAGACGGGCGAAGAGGATCCGCCGTGCGAAAAATGTAACGGGACCGGCTATTTCAGCCGAATGGCGATGCTGGAAGTGATCATCGTTTCTGACGCGATTCGCAAGATGATCGCCGAAGGAGCGACCGCAGATCAGATCAAGGCGACTGCCCGCTCCGAAGGTTGCCTGACGTTCCACAAAGACGGACTGCGTCTGGTGGCCGAAGGGAAGACCTCGCTGGAAGAGCTGCAGCGAGTGTTCAAAGCCTGATTTGGGAAACGATTTGCAACAAGCGGGGCTGCGGCGACAATTCGCCGCAGCCCTTTTTTTATGGAATCGACCGGATTATTCACGGGCTGCGACGTCGCTCGCAACATCAGCGACTGCAACTCATTTTGAATTAATCACTTACGCTGCTGGCTACATTCAGGCCATGAATCGTACATGCTCGAAGACGTTGACTCGATCGAAACAATCAGCCCCCCATTCAAGAGGTTCTCACCACTCATTCTTGACCCCGAACGGAGAACTCGACTCGGAAACCCGGGGGTTTGTGTAAAACTTTGCCAACCTTAACGATTTCACCAAAGTTTCGGATTGCACCTGTCGATTTTGTTCATTGGATGGTACGCCGGACCGTGCCATTGTGAATTTCGTCGGGCAAGGATGCAGTCATGAAGCGGAACGCGAAGCGGTGTTGGCAAGGGCTGATGCTCACCTGTTGTCTTACACTGTCGGTACTCTCAACAGGGTGCTTTCAGACGACGATCAGCGGCCAGACCCTGCCGTCTGCATATTATCTCGACGATGACGTTCAGTACTTCCCGATGGGACCTGAACAGAAGCTGTCGAATCAGATTCGAGCCTTGGAAAAGGATAAGGCCCAACGCCAGAAATCTCTGGATGGTGCCGATTTTTAGCCGCGTCTGGGTTAACGCGCTGTCGGATTGCCGGTACTCTGGCAGGTATTCAACCGCTGTTTGTGGTTGATGCAGCGTTGGCCTATTCCAATTTGAGTTGATCACATGGCCCGCTGACCAGCGGGCCATTTTTATTTGATGCTGCCACGAAATGAATGATCCAGTTCCCGACAAGCCGGAACGACGCCCCCGCTATCGCGGCACGCATCCTCGCCAGTTTGGCGAGAAATACAAAGAGCACCAGCCCGACCGGTACACAGAAGACGTGGCACGCGTTCTGGCAAGTGGCCGAACCCCCGCCGGTACTCATCGGCCAATCATGGTCGCGGAAATCCTGGCAGGGCTAGCACCGCAACCAGGTAACCTCGTGATTGATTGCACACTCGGGTACGGTGGTCACGCGAAGGAAATCCTCGCCGCCATTCAGCCAGGAGGAAGGTTACTGGGCCTGGATGTCGATCCGCTGGAACTGCCAAAAACAGAAAAACGCCTGCGCGAGTCGATCGCAGCGCAGGAGAGTCTGATCGTGCGACGTTCGAATTTTGCGGGGTTATTTCGAGTCGTTCAGGAAGTCTTTCCCGAAGGAGCGGACCTGATCCTGGCGGATCTTGGACTCTCCTCGATGCAACTCGACGATCCCCAGCGTGGATTCACGTTCAAGCTCGACGCCCCGCTCGATATGCGGATGAATCCCCAGCATGGGCAGTCGGCAGCAGCCCTGTTGTCCAAGATCACCGAATCAAAACTGGCAGCACTATTGAAAGAGAACGCGGACGAACCTCGCGCGATTCGACTTTCACGAGCCATCCTGCAGGTCCAGCAAAAGACCCCCATCGAATCCACTCGCGAATTGGCAGATGTTGTCCGCGATGCTCTCAGCCAAACCGACTGCGCTGAAGACGAAGCGATTCTTTCCGTACGCCGAGTTTTCCAAGCCCTGCGTATCGCAGTAAACGACGAACTTGGTGCCTTGGACTCGCTACTGAACCAGATCCCGCATTGCCTGCGACCGGGCGGTCGAGTGGCCGTCCTGACATTCCACTCCGGCGAAGACCGTCGCGTCAAACAGGCATTCAAAGCCGGCTTGGCAGCAGGTGTGTACACGTCCGTCACGGATGCCGTGATTCGCGCAACGCCTGAGGAGCAACACTCCAATCCACGTTCAGCTCCTGCGAAACTGCGGTTTGCCGTGCGTTGATCGGACTGCCTACGACGTTGATAATGTGGGCAACTGTCGCGAATGCGGATCATGCCGATCGAAGAGGAGACCTTCGGTCGGGCGTTTCGGCGGGGTCAGGAGACCCGCGCCGAACATGAACATGCGTCGTTTGTTCGGCAGGGGCTACTTGCCCCGCACGTCAACGCAGACAATCTCGGCGTTGTCGCGCAGATAGAGCATTCCATTCGAAAGAGATGGCGCTTGGCGAGTGGGCTCGATCAGAGGCATGCGGCCGAGTTCTTCGAAGCTCTTTGAGCTGATTTTCACGACGACCAGTTCCCCGTTCATCGTGGAAATAAAGAGCTTTCCATCCGCGGCGATCAGGTTTCCTTTGCCAAATCGCTGCTTTTGCCAGACTCGCTTGCCTGTTTCCGCGTTGACGCAGGCCAGGTGAGTCACCGGTCCTGCAGCTCCGACGTTGTCGAAGCCGTACAGGTGTCCGTCGCTCAGGATCGATGTCTGCCATTCATTGCGCAGGACACTTTGTGATCCTTGTGATGTCCAAGCTTCGTCGACGGTGAATTTGTCTCCCTGTCCCTTCAACGACAGCATTACACAACCATGGTTTTCACCGGATGAAATGAAGACGCGGTTGCCCAGTGCCAGGGGCGTGACGATGTTGCAGTTGAAGTTTGTTTCGTAGGGGTAACTCCACAAACGAACGCCGGTGTCAGGGACTAGGCCGACAGCAGCAGCACCGGTATAGACAACCAACTGCTTCCTTCCGGCAACGTCGAGCAATGCGGGTGACGAGTAACCGGCAGGATCGTCACCAGATTTCCAGGTAAGCTTTCCAGTCTTGGTGTCATACGCCAACACAGAAGCCCCTGGGATGCCGGCCGTCACGATCACATTGGAACCAACAACCAGTGGTGAACTGGCCATGCCATATTCCGCGATCTCTCCCTTTAATTCGGTGATCACATCATGCGACCAGATCAACTTCCCATCCGCAAAATTCAGGGCTGTCAGGATCCCTTCGCCGGTAAAAACAAACACCTGATCGCCAACAATTGCGGGTGTCGCCCGGGGGCCATTTCCCATGCCATTCTTGTAGGCCGGGGCCAGAGGCGTCTGCCAGAGACTCTTGCCGGTTGCTGACTCCAGTGCAATCGCGAACTGCTTGCCATCACGTTGAACCAGCGTGATGACATGACCACGACTGATCGCAATTCCCGACATGCCAATGCCGCCAGCAACTCGCCAGGCCACCTTGGGGCCTCCGTCGGGCCATTCGGTCAGTAAACCGGTTTCGGCAGAGATTCCATTCCGATTCGGCCCGAGAAATTGCGGCCATTCTCCCTTGTCGGGTTTCGTCTGCGCGTTGCCGTCCGTCACAGTTGTTAACACCAGCAACGCAGCAACGGTGAATAGCCGAATCATGAGTCCGTTCATGGCGACGCTCGTTCTATTGAGGGGGGAATTTTCGAAAACGTCTACTGAACGAGTATCGTGACTTGGTATCGACAGATAAGCAATCGACCTGCGGTACTTGAAAGCTAACGGAAAGCCAACGGTTACCGCGCGGGTCCTGCCTTCGGTTTGGATGGTTTCCACCACGAAGGCCTTGCTTTATCAGCGTTCATCAGTGTTTATCAGCGGTCAAATGGCTTTCTATCTGGGCAAATCATGGTGTCAAGAAACCGGACGCTAGCGCGTTCCGGCTGATCGTTGGAGTGTCGACAACGTCGCATTCGTTAACACGGTCGCTGGTCGTACCTTATTCCACAGTAAGATTTCGCATGGCGCAGCCCAAACTGGTCTCTGATGCTCACGCCCGCTTCGCTCAAGGCGCAAAGACGCCAAGAATTCAAGAATGCCATGACGCATCTCTAAGAATCCTAATTCGCTTTCCTTCTTTGCGTCTTCGCGTCTTTGCGTGAGCCTCCATCAAATCCACGCCATGAACGATGTCCGACTTCGAGCAGAGTCCACGGGGCGTATGATTATCTTCAGGGCTCCAGGAACGAGTCCCGAAAGCTGGTCATCCTCACGGATTCCCGGCTGGCAAACGGTTCGCCGTACTTTGTTCCGATGCTCCAGCCCCAGTACCTGGCGCGGTCGCGAATGTCGTCGAGAGTCGTGGGGAACTCCTGAGACTTTCCGGTGACGAATTGACTCTGATAGCAGGCGATGGATTTCATTTTCACATCGATCGCATCACTGATGTCGAACACAAATGCGGGCTGCGGATGGATTCGCAGATGGATGCTGAAGTAATAGAGAATGCGTGGCGGGTGATACGGTTCACCGGGCATATCCGTTCGCGATAACTTCGACCAGAACCGTGCCGCATCCACCAGACTCGACGCCACAACGTGGTCCGGGTGACTGTCCTCCCAGTAGGGAGCAAGAATCAGTCGAGGTCGGGTGAGTCGAAAGATCGAAGCGAGGGAACGTCGAGCCTCCAGGGTATGTTCGAGCGAGCGGTTCGGCAGCCCCAGGTTATGTCTCCAATCGAGGCCCAGAACGCTGGTGGCTGCAGCCGTTTCGGCAGCGCGAATTTCAGGCGAACCATGCGGAGTAGGCTCGCCCGACGTGAGTTCGACGACTCCCACGCGCAATTTCTGCCGCTGGCAACTGACCAATGTTCCTCCGACACCGATTTCCGCATCATCGGGATGAGGAGCAACTACAAGCACATCAAGGGGTAATGACAACGAATCCATTGTAGCTCGACTGCTGGAGGAAGGTCAGATCGTCTCGACACGTCAAAACTGTTCTGAGATAAGGTCTGGCTGAGAGGGTGATCGACGCCCGCATCAAATGCAAGGCGAACGTCCCACGCCCGAACTCCGAAAGGCTCGACATGCTGCGCCATCACGTCGGTTTGATTCTGTTACTCGCGATCACCTGCGGCGGACTGTCGGGGTGCGCATCGGGATTTGGGTTCAATCGAACCAAATTCGCCAAGGGTGAACAGTGGGAACCGAATGTCGACGAGGAGCCGGCTGCTCCGTCAAAAGACTGGCGCAATTCGGCATCGTCATTGAGAAGCGCGAGCAATCGCAAAAGCAATGAAGACCCGATTGACAAGTTGTTGTGGTCGGACGAATCTCGCGACATCAATCGCAGCCTGGGTGGAAGCTTGTAGTTGGGCCTGCACTCTGAAAAAGCGGCATTCCAGAGGATTTGTCCGCCCTCGACTTCTTGGGCAGTCCGTGGATTGAGGCGTGGTACCTGGAACATATTCTTCTGTTCGCGATGCGCGTGGTTTATCGAGCGAGGCTTCCGATACGGAGATGTCGAAGCATCAGGGAATCGATCTCGCAGATATTGTCACGAACGATCACCCACGATCTCAGGCAATCGATTTCTGAATAGGTTCTTCACGGAATACAAACGGCACCATTCGCATCGTGCTCAGGGCCAGAGGTCCGCTGGTATTCCAAATCACGGAATTTCTGTAGACTTTACCCAACTGAATCCATGGGTACTGCCGCGATGAATCCGGTGGTGAGGCGACTGTCGAACACCTTTGATAGATTCCCTGATAATGAATTTGCTCGTCGATGACTCGCGCCGCTTATCTGGTCCGGCAATCATTCTGATCTGGTGGTTCGCTGGTGCTTCAGTGACCGCAGGCGCGGATGGGCTGAATCCTAAAGTGGATGCCTACCTCAAGACGTACTGCCTCACCTGTCATGGCGAAAACGCGACGAAGAGCGATTTTCGAATCGACAAGCTTTCTGCCAAAGTTGGATTCGAGAACACGCCGCAGTGGCTGGAAATCATCGAGCGAATTAATTCGAGTGAGATGCCTCCCAAAGATGCGAAGCCGTTGCCGACTGCCGATGAAAACTCGTCGGTTGTCGAATGGCTCGCGGCACGGATCAAAGAGGGGGAAGCGGCCCGCATGGCCGCGCGTGGCCGCGTTTCATACAACCGGCTGACTCGCGATGAATACGTCAATACCGTACGCGATCTAATCGGCGTGCATTTCGATGCGACGGATCCAACGGGCTTCCCGGAAGATCCCGAATGGCATGGCTTCGAACGATTGGGTTCGATCCTGACTCTGTCGCCGTCAAACATCGAAAAGTACCTGGCGGCCGCAGAGACGATCCTCGCGGAAGCCTATCCCGTAAAAAAGCCCGAGTATTTTGAAGCCACCAAACGGACAGTACCAGCAGATCACATCGAAGAGACGCATCGAGCACGTCTGAAAGAACTGGGGCTCTTGGACAAGGTACGGTTCGAAATGTGGGCGGGAGATATCTTTCGATCTTCAGTCCTGCAGTCGTTACCTGAGGCTGGCATCTATGAAATCAGTTACAAGTTGAGCGGTTTGAAACCTGAGAACGGTCGAGCACCCCGTTTGATGGTCTATGAAAAGACGCTTGATCGCGTCCTCTTCGAACAGGATATCGTTGCTCCGGAAGAGAAGCCGATCACGGTCACGTTTCGAGCTCATCTGCCGAAGGGACACCCCAGCATCGATGTCATCAACAATATCCCCGGTCCCTCGAATAACTTTCGTGCGGGACGCCATGGCTACAAGCCGTTTATCAGCACGAAAGATGGTCGAATTCCCTGGCAGATGAAGTTAACCGACGAGCAAGGGCGTCCTCGCTATTCGTTTCTGATTCTCGATGAAGTTTCATGGCGCGGACCGCTGATCACGGAGCAGGAACAGCAGCGACGCAATGAGTATTGGCCGACCGATGCTGGAAACATGGAACATGTGCGGGCCGGACTCGGCAAGATGGCACGTCGTGCATTTCGCAGACCCGTGTCCGATATTGAGTTAGATGGCTACGTGGGCATCGTCAAAGCCGAACTTGCCGCTGGCGAAGCATTCCCCGACGCTGTCAAAGCCGGCATGCTCTCGATCCTCTGTTCAAAGAGTTTCCTGTTTCTGGCCGAAGGTGATGAGAACGCGAATCGCCAGACTCTTAACGATTGGGAGATCGCGTCCCGGCTGTCGTACATGCTCTGGAGTACCATGCCGGACGACGAACTCTTCTCGCTGGCCGAGCAAGGAAAGTTGCGAGACAAAGTAGAACGGAAGCGACAAGTTCAACGCCTGCTGGCTGATCCCCGGGCCGAGCGTTTCACTGAGTCGTTCGCCGCCCAATGGTTGAATCTACGAAAAGTGGGAATGTTCCCACCGGATAAGAAGCTTTATCCCGACTACGACAAGTCGCTGGAAAAGAGCATGGTTGGTGAGACGACGGCGTTCTTCCGAGAAGTGTTGCAACGCGGACTGACACTGCGCGAGTTCTTGCATTCAGACTGGACCATGGTGAATTCGCGGCTGGCTCAGTTCTATGGACTGCCGAATATTGAGGGATCGGAGTTTCGAAGGGTGTCGTTGACACCTGACAGTCATCGTGGTGGTCTGCTGACTCAGGCCTCCATTCTGTCGTTGACCTCCGACGGCACACGACATCGACCGGTACATCGTGGCAAGTGGGTTTCGGAGTCGATTTTCGGCAAGTCACCGCCTCCACCTCCGGCCAATGTGGACCCGATTGCTCCGAACCCAGTCGACTCACCCAAAGCGACTCTGCGGATGAAACTGGAAGCCCATATTCACGATGCAAAGTGTGCGTCATGTCATCGCAAAATCGACCCGCTCGGCCTGGCCTTCGAAAACTACGATGCCATCGGACGCTGGCGGACTCACGAAGAGGTTGAAGGGACCGGCGACAATCCGTCCGTGAACCCCAGCGGCAAGTTGTCCGACGGACGCAGTTACCAGACCCCTGAAGAATTCAAACAACTTTTGCTCGCGGACATTGATTCGTTCAATACCGCTTTCATTGAAAAACTCGCGACATACAGCCTGCGTCGCACGATGTCGTTTGATGATCGAGAAGGTCTTACCGCAATTTCAAAAGAGAGCCGTGCTCGCGACTACCGTTTGCGGGATCTGATCGAGGTGATCGTGATTTCCGATTTGTTTCAGAAGCGATAATCGCAGCAAAACGGCCGCAAACTTAAATCTCCGAACTTCCTCCACGGAAATTTCCTATGAGCAACGTGAACACCAATAAATGGCTGATCAGTCGGCGGCAGATGCTGCGCGGGATGGGAGTTTCGATGGCACTGCCACTGCTGGACTGCATGGCCGCGCCAGGTACTGCTGCTCCTGGACTGCCTGCTGCCACGAAGCCAAAGCGGAGTGTGTTTCTCTACATTCCGAATGGCGTCAATACACTCACCTGGCAGATCGAAAAAGACGGCAAACAATTCGAGTTTTCCAAGCCGATGGCGTCGCTGCAACGACATCGTGCTGATGTCACACCGATCAGCGGATTGCATCATCCGATGGTGCTCGGCAAGCATCATAATTGCGACAAAGTCTGGCTGACCGGAGCGAATGTCCCCGGCGACGGCGGAGCCTTTCGTAATACGGTCTCGGCGGATCAACTCATGGCCGAAGTCCAGGGACAGTCGACGCGATTCGCCTCGCTGGAACTGGCGATCGAAGGTCATTCGCTCGCCTGGTCCCGAGAAGGGATTCAGATCCCGGCTGAGCGAAACACTCGAAACATTTTCAACATGCTGTTCGGTGTCGAAAAAGAGAGCAAGAGTGCGATCAGTCGCAGACTCAGTCGGCGTGGCAGCATCCTGGATGTCGTCGCAGACGATGCCAAGCGAGTGAATCAGAAGCTTGGAGCGGAAGATCGATCAAAGCTCGATGAATATCTGACTGCGGTCCGGCAGGTCGAAGTTCGCACCGAACGCGCCGAATCATGGCTCAATATTCCCAAACCCAAAATCGATCCGGCGGACGAAGCACGACTGACACGCAAGATCGATATCTCACGAGTCCGCGAGTACTACTCGCTGTTTTCAGATCTAATGGTCCTGGCGTTAAGGACAGACTCGACACGCGTCATCACCTGCATGATTTGCAGCGAATCGAATGGTGGGTCGATCCCCGATATCGGCATCTCACAAACTCGGCATGGCCTGTCGCATCACAATGGTGATCCTGAACAACTGCGTCGCTTGACGGAGACGGACACGTTCCTGATTGAGCAATTCAGCTACTTCCTTGACCAGCTCAAGGCACACCAGGAGGACGGTCGTTCGCTGTTGGATACGACTCAAGTTCTCTGGGGAAGCGGCATGGCCTACGGGCACAGTCACGGCAACGCGAACTTGCCAACAATCCTTGCCGGTGGCCGTGCATTGGGCTATCAACATGGTCAACACGTCGATTTCAACTTGCCGAAGATCGGTCAATACAACGTGGCAGACGCGAATGCCCACTATCGCATTTGCTCGCGGCCTATCGATGACAACGCGCGACTGAGCAACCTGCTGCTGACCATGTGCCAGCGAGTCGATGTCGAAGCCGACCGATTCCAGGACAGTCTCGGCACGATCTCGAAAGTGCTGACGTAGCATTCCCGTTGGCCGTGCGAGCATTCATCGTCGCTTCACCCCGAATGATAAATCACCATGCTGATTCGAAGTCTCTCGCTCGTCATTACCCTGTGTGGTTACCTGTGTACGTTGTCTTTGTACGCGGCCGACGCATTGCCATTTCGTACCGACAACGGCACCGACAAATCGCTGCCGTGGTTTCCACTCGTGGATGGCAAGTTCCCGCCGCCCGGTTCGGCACATGCGATCTCGGGCGAGTTGATTCAGGTCGACCATCTGGAGCGGCGGTTTCAACTGCGAGTCGATCGCAACGACAGCCAGCAGGCGGGCTTCCTGGATCTGGCCCTGGATAGCGTGATGCTGCCGTTTGGCTCGATCTTTTACCACGGCGCTCCGGCGGCGCTACAGGACATTCCGATCGGTACGCATTTGCATGGCTTGTACTATCTCAAGGACCCAAACGACAAATCGGTTCCACCAGCTGGCCCGGATCGTCGCGTGACTGCGGAGGCTCCCTTTAAGCGTTGTCTGCGTTTGGAAGACGACTTCACGAATTTCACGCGGCAAAAGCAGTCCTGGAAGATTGACGCCATAAACCTGGCAGACAAAAAACTGACGGCCACGCTGCAAACAGACGGCCTCGCAGTCGGCAAGCCAAAACTGTTTGATCTAATCGGCAGCACGCGTGTGCGGATCGGCAATGGTTTCGGAACGCTGGAGTCAATTTCTGTCGGGCAGAATGTGCAGTTCAACATGACCTGGGCGACACTTTACGGACCGGGTCGTATCCTGGAAATCTGGCTGGACGAACCGAGCCGTCAATTAGCGACTGCTCAGCAGGTGGAGCGTCATCGCGACCATGTGCGAGATCGTGGCTTGCCCGGCTGGATTGATGCCGTCGACGACGATGCACAGATTGTCACGATCACATTCTTTGATGGAGTCGATCCCAAGCTGTTCGGAGAATTGACAGGGATCAATGAAGAACCGCACGGCTGGCCATTCTCGAAACGCGAAGATGATCCGAAAGCGCCGAAAGGGGGTATCGCGGTCGCGCGCGAGTGCCTGATGACCTACGATCCGGTCAACGACCGGAAGGGTGGTAACATCCTGGCCATCAACAAGGTCCCGGTCGAAGTCGGCAGCAGCGGTGTGCAGATCAAGGTGAAGTGTTGCATGCTGCTGGAAGGTCATCGCCCCGGTCGCATCGTACGTTTCTACCCGGCGACCTGGAAAGTCAACGCGTTGCCACGTGAAGAGCAGTTTCACGGCCGCGAGTAAGAAGTCGTTTATTGGCGATTACTTTCCCAGACCCTGAAAGGGGATGATCTCACTATGAAGCTGCACACCTGTTTCGTGCTCCTTGTCGTTGTGTCGTGCTTTGATCGCTGGAATTCGGTCATTGCCGCGCCTCCGGCCGGTCTGGCAAACGTGAAAACACGTGCCGACCTAGATGCCGTCATCGCGTCGACACCCGAAGCGGAGTTGAAGAAGGCGTTACAGGATCATGCCGACGCGATACTCGCAGCGGCAGAACGACGGGTCCACGTGGAGGCTGTTCTAAAAGCCATTGAGATCTCGCCAGGGAAAGTCGAGAAGATCAACACGACTCCAGAGAGTTTTAAGAAGGTCGTCGGTGGAGATGTCGTACTGTTTGACACGCTGAAACTCGTAGATCTGGCGATGCCGAACGCGGGTCCGCACGACCATCGCAAGGTTGATCCCTATGACGCGGCGTTCTTTCAGCATCTGGGGCACATTCAGTCGCTTGAAACCCTCAACATCATCGCGACGAAACTCAATGACGACTGGATTGCTCCGCTGGGCCAGCTCACCCGATTGAAATCGCTCCGATTCACGAATAACGGCAAGCTGACAGATGCAGGACTCGAACAACTCGCCGGATTAAAGAATCTCGAAACATTTTCGTTCGTCGGTACCGGCATGAAGGGGCATGCATACTCGAAATTTCATGGCTGGACGCGGCTGATTAAAGTCAGTCATCGCGGTAGTTCGATTGACGACGAAGGTCTGCAACAACTTTGCGAACACCTGGTCAATCTCGAAAGCATCAGTCTTGCTCATGCCAAGTTCACCGATGCTGGAGCCGTGCATCTCGCGAAGCTCACGCGGCTCAAGGGACTGGAGATCGGGAGTCAGAATGCAACGCCCAGTTGCCTGAAAAGCATCAGTGCCCTGCCGCTGGAATACCTGCAGATCGGCGATGGCCTCGATAAGCCGGAAGGCATCAAGCTGATCAAAGACATACCGACACTTCGCCGTCTGACGTTGACCAACGCCAAAGAACTTACGGACGCCGATCTGAAAGTTGTGGCGGGGATCACACAACTGGAGCACCTTGAGTTGGGGAGGATCGACCTGCCTGATGAGCGCCTGGACCAGCTCAAGAACTTTGCGTTTCTCAAATCGATGCGACTGGTTCCGGCCGCAGTCCCGTTCAGTCCAGAAACCCAAGCCCGGATTAAACTGCTTCTGCCGAAGCTGGAGATTCAATTCAAATAGCCGATCCGTCGTAAAATGGCATCCGAGGCAGCGTCGAAGATGTTAGAGCCTGTCAAACTCGCCAGTGTGTACTTCACGTCCGGTCCCGGGTCATTGACGATGATGGGTCACCCAGAAGTGGCCAATGGACGTGGATTAGCTTCCGTCAACGACTTCATCGACGGTGCCACCCAACGCGGTCAACGATCTCTGGGGACCGGTGCCTGATAGTCGTGGTTCGCTCCGCGAACCAACGCCGCATTTTCTTTGGCGTCTGAAAAGATAGCTTTGTTTCGTCAATTCGTTGACGAGTGTATACGCAAATGTGCTAATCTCGTGATACGACAAAATGTGATTTTCACACTTTTGTGTTCCGTAGAAATTGCGACAGGCAAAACAATCCGGGCGACTTTTCAAGTCGACTCAGAAGGTAAAGCGTTTCTTGAGCTCCAACGGTTCCCTGCTTCCAATTCTGAATTCAGCTTCGCCGCCAGCGGTTGACCCCGTGTGCGGAATGACTGTTGATCCGACGAGTGCCGCGGGTTCGCACGAATTTGGTGGGACCACGTATTACTTCTGCTCGTTGTCGTGTCAGAAGCGATTCCGAGCCACTCCGGATCGATTCCTGGAACCTCAAGCAACACATTCATGCTGTGACCACAAATCAGACGCGGCAGGTGCCGAGTACACCTGCCCCATGCATCCGGACGTGCTGCAGATCGGTCCGGGTATCTGCCCTCACTGTGGAATGGGTCTGGAACCGATTGACCAGCCAGCGCTCACGAAGGTGGAATATGTTTGTCCGATGCATCCCGAAGTCGTGAGTGATCATCCCGGCCCGTGTTCCAAATGCGGGATGGCCTTGGAATCTCGCACTATCGAGTTGCAGGATGGCCCAAGCCACGAACAGACAGACATGATGCGGCGATTCTGGGTAGGCCTGGTCCTGGGACTGCCGGTATTTGTGGTAGCAATGGCCGACATGGTTCCTGGTAATCCCCTGCACCATTGGGCAGGAGTGCTGAATTGGGTCCAACTGCTGCTTGCTACACCGGTCGTCTTCTGGTGCGGCTGGCCGTTCTTTGAGCGAGCCTGGCTTTCCATCCGCAATCTCAGCCCGAACATGTTCACTTTGATCTCGCTCGGGGTCGGGTCTGCCTATGCCTACAGCCTGATCGCCACAGTCGTACCGGGATTGTTTCCCGAGGGTTTCCGCCACGCGAACGGTTCCGTGATGCCCTACTTCGATACTGCCGTCGTGGTGACGGTGTTGATCCTGCTTGGCCAGGTGATGGAACTGAAGGCACGCAGCAAAACGAATGGGGCCATCAAACGACTACTGGGTCTGGCACCGAAAACGGCCAGACGGGTCGCGCCGGACGGGACTGAAGAGGACGTGTCTCTGGAACTGATTCAGCGAGACGACGTACTTCGCGTTCGGCCCGGTGAGAAACTTCCTGCAGATGGTCGCGTCGTAGAAGGACGCAGTTCGATCGATGAATCAATGATCTCGGGGGAGCCTCTACCGGTCGAGAAGCAGGTCGGCGACCAGGTCATCGCGGCAACGATCAACGGCACTGGGACGCTGTTAATCCGTGCCGAAAAGGTTGGCTCCGAGACGCTTCTCGCACAGATCATCCGAATGGTAGGCGATGCCCAACGGACTCGTGCTCCGATCGAGCGGGTCGTCGATCAAGTATCACGCTATTTCGTTCCCGCCGTGATGGGGACGAGTCTGCTGACTTTCGTGGTCTGGAGTCTGGTCGGAGCAGAACCACGGCTGGCCCATGCACTCGTGAATGCAGTCTCCGTATTGATCATCGCCTGCCCCTGTGCGCTGGGTCTGGCGACGCCGATGGCGATTATGGTCGGCGTGGGACGTGGAGCAGAGAACGGTATCCTCGTCAAAAATGCCGAGGCACTGGAAGTGCTGCAACGAGCCGACACACTCGTGATCGACAAGACTGGAACGTTGACTGAGGGGAAGCCGCATCTCGTCACCGTCGAACCGACGGATAAGTTCACGTCCAACGAGGTCTTGCGACTGGCGGCGTCCCTGGAACTTGGCAGTGAACATCCATTGGCGGCGGCGATTGTGCAGGGAGCCGAAGAACGGGGATTAAAGCTGGCCGCACTGGAACAGTTTGAATCCCTCACCGGCAAGGGAGTGATCGGCGTTGTCGATGGAAAGCGTGTTGCACTCGGTAACGCGGGACTGATGTCGGACCTCGCCATCGATCTGGCGAAACAGGCCGCTCATCTGGACGAACTACGCAGCGCAGGACAAACCGTGATGCATCTCGTCGTCGATGGTCAATTCGCAGGAATCATCGGCGTGGCGGATCGAATTAAGACGACAACGCCTGACGCACTTCGCGCACTGCAGAAGGCGGGATTAAGAATCATCATGCTGACCGGTGACAGCCGTCGGACTGCGGATGCGGTCGCCAAATCACTGGGAATCGACGAAGTGATCGCCGAAATGCTGCCGCATCAAAAACTTGATGTGGTGAAGCGACTGCAGGCGGAAGGGCATATCGTGGCGATGGCAGGAGACGGTATCAACGATGCTCCGGCTCTGGCACAGGCTCATGTTGGTATCGCGATGGGTTCCGGTGCCGATGTGGCGATGGAGAGTGCCGGAATGACTCTCGTTCGCGGTGATCTGCAGTCGCTGGTTCGCGCACTGCATCTGAGTCGGGCTACGATCACCAACATTCAACAGAATCTGAGCCTGGCATTTCTTTACAACGTGGCCAGTGTTCCCGTAGCGGCTGGAATTCTTTATCCGGTTTTTGGGCTGTTGATCTCACCCGTCTGGGCCAGTATCGCGATGAGTCTGAGTTCACTGTCAGTCGTGGGCAATGCGCTCCGATTGCGGAGCGTGAAATTGTGATCAGGCAGATATTGTCGAATGACCAGAACTTCAAACTCAAACGCGAATTGCAATAGCGTTTCATCCAGCGCATCGAAATCTACAAGGGCGAGATCCGCATAGCGTACCGAGTGCCGCAACGCCCTTTTGTCCAATGTCCCGATAATCGGTGCCATTTACACCATCGGTTGCAGTGACACGAAACTCCTTTGGAGCATGTACCCGACTACACCCAGGTGGCAACCACTGGAGCCCGCCCGCTCGACACTTGCCATCTGTTTCTGGTATCATGCAGCGGATGAATTCACCGCTTCGTCAGACCCGGTCGCACCTGATGGCCCTGTTTCAGCAGGAGGGTTTGCATCCGCGCGGCGATCTGGGTCAGAATTTTCTCATTGACCTCAATCTGCTCGAAAGCATTGTCGCAGAAGCGGATCTCGGTCCGGACGATGTGGTCCTTGAAGTTGGCGCCGGGACCGGTGGCCTGACTGCGTTTCTCGCGGCAGAAGCCGGTGCGGTCGTCTCGGTCGAGTACGATCCGAATATGTATCGTCTGGCGCACGAAACAGTTGCGCATTTGCCGGATGTCACTCTGCTGAATTGCGATGCGCTCCAGAGCAAGCATCACATGAACCCGCTGATTTTGACGGAAGTGTCACGGGAACTGGCACTTGATCCGCAGCGGCGTCTGAAACTTGTCGCGAATCTTCCGTACCATATCGGTACTCCCGTCATCGCGAACCTGCTGGTTTCGAACTACCCGTTGGAACGGATGGTGGTGACGATCCAGTATGAGCTCGCGCAACGCCTGTGTGCCAGGCCGCACACATCGGACTACAGTGCTCTTTCGGTGTTCGTGCAGGCTCAAAGTCGAATCAAGATTGTTCACAAGCTGGGACCATCTGTCTTCTGGCCCCGCCCCGATGTCGACTCCGCAATCGTCCGGATTGACCCTGACCAGAAGCGTCGCAGTCAGATCCACGATCTGGGCCTCTTTCAAGTCTTTCTGCGAGATTTGTTCACTCAGCGGCGTAAAGTTCTGCGGGGCGTTCTGGGGCAGATCTTCAAGAAGCGATTGCCAAAACCGGCCATCGAACAGATTTTGACGGAGTTGCAGATTCCGACCGACGCGCGAGCCGAGGAACTGGAAGTGGAACAATTGGTCGCGTTATCTAACCGGCTGCAACTGGCCGTTGCAGGTGGTGGCCAATCTCCAACGGTTGCGACAGGCGAAACAACAGACGTGACAGCGGGACCTTCGGAAACAGAACTTTTTGGGAAAGCTTCCGGGGAAGGTCAAGAGAACACAGACAATACGGAACCGAATCGGGACGGCTGAAACGTCCTCAGACACAGATCAGGAGTCACCATGGAAGATCGCATTGCTTATAAAGGGGTCACGTTCGACGATGTCCTGCTGGAACCTGGATACAGCGAACTGGTACCGGGGGATACCGATGTTTCGACTCAACTGACGCGGAACATTCGGCTGAACGTGCCGATTCTGTCCAGTCCGATGGATACGGTGACAGAAAGTGAAATGGCAGTCGCCATGGCGCAGGAGGGGGGCATTGGCATCATTCATAAGAATATGTCTGCCGACGCTCAGGCGATGCAGGTCGAACGTGTCAAGCGCGCGGAACATGGGGTGATTGTGGACCCTGTAACGCTTCCACCCGAAGCGACAGCGGCTCAGGCACGCCAGATCATGGAAGAACGGAACATCGGCGGTGTTCCGGTGACGCAAAATGGCCGACTGCTGGGAATCTTGACCCGTCGCGACCTGCGGTTTCTGCCGTCCACGGACACGCCAGTTTCGGAAGTCATGACAAAAGAGAACCTTGTCACAGCGAAGGAAGACACGACGCTGGCGCAGGCGCAACGGCTGCTCCTGGAAAATAAGGTGGAGAAGCTGCTCCTGGTAGACGAAAACTACCAGTTGAAGGGGTTAATCACGATCAAGGATATCGACAAGAATCTCCGATATCCAAGAGCATCGAAAGATTCACGCGGTCGTTTGCGTGTCGGCGCAGCGATCGGGGTCGGTGATTACGACAGAGCTCAGTCCCTGATCGAGAAGGGTGTTGACGTCTTGTGCGTGGACAGCGCACATGGACATTCGAAGAATGTTATTGAAACGGTTAAGGAATTAAAGCGGCGATGGTCCATTGACGTCGTCGCCGGAAACGTGGCAACCACGGAAGGAGCACGAGATCTGGTCCGCGCGGGGGCGGATGCGGTGAAGGTCGGAATTGGTCCCGGATCGATCTGCACGACGCGTATCATCGCCGGGATCGGAGTTCCGCAGTTGACGGCGATTTCCAATGCTGTCAAAGCGACAATCGACACCGATGTGCCCATTATTGCGGACGGAGGCATTCGTTACAGCGGCGACATCACCAAGGCTTTGGCAGCAGGGGCTCATTGCGTCATGCTGGGAGGTCTGCTGGCGGGTCTGGACGAGAGTCCTGGTGAAGTCGTCCTGTTCCAAGGACGTAGATTTAAACGCTATCGCGGCATGGGTTCACTGGGCGCGATGGTGAAGGGGAGCAGTGAACGATATCGACAGTCGCCCGGAGAGGACGGAAAGGGACCCACTTCATCGAAGCTGGTTCCTGAAGGAGTCGAAGGACGCGTGGCCTATAAGGGGTCGCTGCCGGTATTGTTGTATCAATTGATCGGGGGCCTGCGGGCCGGTATGGGATACTGTGGCGTTCGCACGATCGCCGAACTTCGCACGGATGCGAGGTTCATTCAGGTCTCACCGGCCACGGTCAGGGAGAGCCATCCGCATGACATCACGATCGTCGAAGAATCACCGAATTACTCGGCCGAGCACGCTCAAATGGAATCGTCTTAGAGCGGTTGCCTTGTGTGCAGTCCTGTTGAATTTTGGCCCCATGGCCAACGCACAGGACTCGTTGCCCAGTCGCCGTTCCGCACAAGACGGAACGTCGCGACCGGCGGCGGAACGCTGGCGGAAGCTGAAAAGCCAATATGAGTTGACACCCGCGCCGGCGACTCGTCCGCAGATCGAACAGCCGATCCGATCAAGCGAACCGAGTGTGGCACCGGTTACCCGGGCGACACCCGATCAACCGTCGAACGAATTCAAGCCCGTTTCGACGACGATTCCTGCTGAATCTCCGACGCCAACAACCGCTGTTGCGAAGCCCGCGCAAGAAGCTGAACCTGAATGGGAACTGGCCGAGCCAGCCTCAGCCAAAGAGTTCGATGTTGCGGAGAAACCGGCTGATCTCGACGAGAAGCCAAAAGTCGAGCAGGCTGTGCCAGCACCCGAAAAATCTGTGACAGAAAATCCAGCCGTGGAAAAGCCGGTGATCCAAGAAAAGCCCGCGGTGGAAGAAAAGCCAAAGCCGGCTTATGAAGAGAAAGCGGCTGTCAAAACCCCGGCCGAAGTGGACGAATCTATTCGTGGAATGCGCCGGCCTCTGGAGACGCAGATTCCATCCGGGCCGCTACGCACAGCAACGCAGGTACGTCGAATCGGCGATATTGCTCCTCGGATTCAAATGAATCGGGACTCAGACATCAACAAGTACGCCGCTGAACAAGCGTACGAGTTTAAAGTCAAATTCGGTGGCGAGGCTTATTCCGCTCGCAATTTCCCCGACATGGTCATGCAGTGGGCGGCACC
This sequence comes from Planctomycetota bacterium, assembly GCA_037146815.1. GTDB lineage: Bacteria > Planctomycetota > Planctomycetia > Planctomycetales > Planctomycetaceae > Schlesneria. The sequence goes on along the minus strand of JBAWWJ010000011.1, from coordinate 4,705 downwards.
TGAGTCGAAGTATTATCAGCTCTATTTCCAGGATCCGGCTCTCGAACGATACGGGCATTCACACCATCAGATGTTGCAACCCGTGATCTCGTCAGCTCGCTTTACGACTCAAATCGCGTTACTGCCGTACCAGATGGCAATCACTCCTCCGTGGGAAATGCAATCGCCACTGGGGTGGTACCGCCCGGGTGATGTTGTCCCGAAATTGCGGTATCCGTTCCCTTGGAGCACCAAGGCTGCCGTTGTGGAAGCGGCGACCGTCACAGGAATCATTTTCGCCATTCCGTGAAGCTGTCTGAAATGAGCCTGAAAGGACATCAGATCCCGGGTGGCTCAATCGACGAGATTAATGCTTCGCAAATTCAGTTTCAGGCTCGCTTCGCGACAGAGCCACACTACCCCAGTCGCCCCTGGTGCGATTGGGGTAGTGTCGTTTCAAGTTCGCAGCATTCATACGAGTTGGCTGACGTCGAATCATTACTCGTGTCCTGTGCGACAGCCACTTCGCCAACTTGCCGGCTTCAAGCCAACGACGAGTCCATAGGGCTTCGTAACGTTGCCTCCATCCACGCGAATGCGGCCCAGTTTTTCCAAGAATTCGATCACTGGGGCGACTGGATCCTCGGGCACTTGGCTGTGGAATTGTGCGAGATTCAAGGGAAGCATGGTTTGGTATGATGTGACGACTTCTGGAATCCCTGTCCCTGGCGGGTAAAGCCCTATGTCAATTGGCTGTCGAAGATCAAACGCGCTGCTGGTTGCGACATTGACGGTGTTGCTGAGCGGGTGTGGCTTGAATGTCCCGTCGAACCTGGATTCGGCAGGCGATCCGCTGCCTCCTCATGCCGTCATACGCCTCGGAACGCTGCACTTCCTGCCAGAGCCAAATCGGACCGACGTCATTCAATATTCATCCGATGGAAAATATCTTGTTACGGCTGGTTTCACTGGAACCGGCGCCTTGCATTCACGGGTCCATGTCTGGGAACGGCAGACGGGACGGGACGTGACGCCGACGGATCTAAAAAAGGTCGAAGCCACGGGGATTTCCTGGATGCCGATTGGACATCGATTCGTTACTTCGCACGCGGCAGGCAACCGGTGGGCGGGCCTGCGTATGTGGACCATTGGGAGAGATCGACCCGTTTCACTCACGCGTAGCGACCCGGGGTATTTGACTGTGATCTGTGCTCCAGCAGGGGAACATATTGCAGCCAGGACGGAGAAGGAGGAGATCGTTTTGTTCGATTCGAATGGAAAGGAGGAATTTCGTTTTCCATTCAGTGGCAAACAACGGTCATTCAACGTGGCCCGCGTGATGGATTTTTCTCCGGACTGTCAGCGACTTGCCGTCGTTTCCGATGTGGGAATTGATATCTACGATCTCACGAGACAGGCGCGCACCAGCACAATCGCAACGACTTCGAAATCCATCAATTGTGTCCGATATCTGCCTGACGGAACATCTGTCGCGATCGCGACGGACAGAGGATCGCGAATCGTACCAGTTGAGTCGGGCGACGCCCACGAGAAAGTGTTCGGCAACGAGTTCGTCGAAAATGTTGCAGTGTCGTCTGATGGGCGTTGGCTAGTGAACGCAGCATACGTAGGCCCCGGAACCATTTGGGACTTGAATACGGGAAAATCGACCTGCGATCTACACCCGGGGGAAACAAATGGAGGGATCGCGTTTGCGCTGGACAACTCGGAACTGGCAATTTCAACTCGTCGTATCTCTTTCTTGGAGATCGGGACATGGAAAGATCGACCTACTGGTGATGGTCACGACGCAAGGATCGCCAATGGGATACTGGCGGATAACGCGATCTGGACAGGAGAATATGGCCCCGTCATCAGAAAGTGGGATCTTCGTGACGGTGCTCCGCTGGATTCGATCAACCGGATGTCCGCCACGACTTCAGCGATTACGTTCACGAGTGAATCGGAATTGGCCGTCGCTGGTCTCATCGCAGAAATCGATATCCTGGATATCCAAACCAAGAAACTCGTATCTAGCCTGGAAGGCAGCGAGCCGTACACATCAGCGCTGACGTACTCACCACAACAGCATCGACTCATATCGGCAGGTCCAGACGGAGTCGTTCATGGCTGGGACTACGATCGCGAATCTCGAACATTTTCAAGTATTTTCGAGCAATCGATTGGTATCAAACCGGCCCGGCCTCAACTTGCTGTTTCTCCAGATGGTCAATTCTGTGCGTGCGGCAATGCACATGGGGGGTATGTGTACTTGCTGCGTACTGTCGACGGCAGTTACTGCTGGGAAGCAGGCATGGCAACGAGTCGATCCTTGTATTCACCAGTTTCATTCACTTCGGATTCCAAACAGGTCGAAACGATGAAGTCTGGTTACGATTATACGACGAACGAAGTCATTCAGTCAGTTCAATTTCGGGACTGTTCTACGGGGAAAATTAAAAGTCAATTGGAATGCAAAGCAATGGAAATTACTGCCATTGCGATTTCGCAAGACACGCAGTTCGCGGCAGTTGCCGTTTTACAAAATGATTACGTCAATCAGATCCAGATTTGGTCAATACCGCAGAATCGCCTCATTAAGAACTTGACTGGACACTTTGAGTGCGCGCACTGGCTGAGTTTCACTTCTGATGCCAAACGGTTGATCAGTCTGTCGCCGGACACTGGTCTGGTGTGGAGTCTTGAGCAGGTTGTGAAGTAGAGTCGCCAAACGTGGAATCGGCCACCCATTGTTAGTTAGGTCGGTCGAGCGGTTCGGAAAAAAGTAAAGACTATCGGCATCAATTCTCGAACCAATTTAGATTAAGGGTGGAAGGGAAGACGTTGACGTCAGTGACTGCTGGTCAAAGTGGCAATGGCCAGGCGTCCGTCGGTTTTCCAGAGATCACCGCCCCCGTTTCGCCCCGCCAGCGTTGAATGAAATGTCACTCGCCACTGGACCATTTTCAGTCTTGCTGCACTGGTCAGATCAGCAAGAATCTTATCCCGCTCGGCATCGACATCCGGTCCAATGTGATGAGTGATCTGGCCCGTCGTATGACTGAAACCGACTTTCTCGTCGTACGTTGCAGCGCCAACCCAGAGTGGAAGCCCTTGATTGTCCAGCAACTTTGATTTCCAGAATCGGACGTGGTGCCTGCGTCGCGGATCGTCTCCGACGGGCTGTTCGAACGCCAAGTCCTGCTTGTGACCCCAGACATACAAGTTGCTCACAGGGGCGTCATCGTAGGGGCGACGCAAGACGCTGTCACCAGCAATCCGCAGAGAACTCTTCAGAGTCAATGGGTCTGCGGGAAACCAGCCCGCTGCCAGCAGGGACTGAGTGACTGACTCTTCCGAGCCAATCAGACAGATATTGATCGGATCACCCGGAATGTGTGAACTGGTCCTGGTGATCTTAGGAACGTCACCCAGAGCAGGATGTGATCCCACTTCGGCCAGACGCCACAGCGTGGGAATCAGAACGTAGGAGATGAGCATATATGTCAGCAGGCTGAAGGCCGACCAGCGGAGCGCCACCCAGCGAAATCGAGTCTCACGGATTTCAGATTCGGAGCCACCTGTCGAAGCCATGACAATACCTTGGGAAAAAAGCGGTCAGGGCCAGATGGCAAAATCCCAACTACCATTGGCACCTGGTGACTGGGCACCCTGTGACAGGTTGCTCCAGGACGAAAACCCTGATCCGACGTAAGTATTGGGGGCCACATACCCTCCAAAACCGGTGGGCTGGAATCGCCCCATCTCCCCAAATGAGGCTGGCATCTGCCCGACGTTACGTTGATTGGACCAGTTCTGAAACTGCGGTCCCAGGTACGTATTGGGAGCCGTCTGCTGATTATTTGAGATTCCGGAGTGGGTCATATTCTGAGCCCCCGACGGATTCATCAGCATCTGGTTCGTCGGACGTCGCTGCTGCTCTTCCCATTCCTGTTGAGGAGTCTTTGGGAGTGCCTCTTGTTGCGGATCCGCTTGCAACGGACCGTTCTGGGCATGAGCGTTCGTACCTGACTTCGCGTTCGTCGCCGAAGTGGGCTTACCATTCACGACGGGACCGACGGGTTGCCCAGAAATCGCGGGTTGACCGGGAACGATTGTAACATGCTTTGTCGTTGGCTTCGCGGAAGGATTTGATGGTCCGTTTGCCGGAGAGCCGTTTGCCGGGGAAGCGGTCACCGTTGTCACATTGCGAGCGACAGGTAAAGCGGCTGGCCGCAGCGTTTGCGTATTGGACGGGGGACGATACAGAACAATCGGCCGTGGAAGATTCTGCTGAGCCTGTGCCGACACAGTTCCCAGTCCCATCACCACAACTGCGGCCCATAGAATTCTGACCGAGATCATGACAATCCTCGCTTTCAGCGAACCCAACCCAGATTTCAGTCTGCGAAATCTTAGTCATCCGTGCAACTCTCCGTGCGCACGACGACCCCGGTAGACGATTTGTCCCCTGATATCGTTTCGACGGAACCGATCGGCGGACATTACCAAACCACCGACATCATCAATCTGTGGTGTCTGAGGAAAGAGAAGTTCTTCGAGATCGGCAAAAGTCGCCGGTGGACAGATTTCATGCCTGCTTTCACGATTGCCCCGACCGAACTGTGTCGGTTTCCGGGCACAACCCCTCTTGGCAAAATCCAGGTCTTGCGATAGCTTCCGACTATCCCTTGGTTTCCTTGATTTCTGTCCATCTCTTGGAGGT
>JBAWWJ010000010.1:0-71668 GCA_037146815.1 Planctomycetota bacterium | reverse complement strand
AGAATTGATGGTGGGCCGGCGCGGCGAAGCGCCACTGGTCCCACCCTACATCCTGACCAGCTTCAAAAAGACATTGGACCTGGTCACTCATGGCACCTGCGGCAGCGTTCCTTGACGATTGTGAAGCGAATCTGAAATTGGCATCCATGGATGTGTTGCTAATGGCAACTCCCTCTGGTGATCCGTATGATGCTTTTTGACGTTGGCATCATCACGGGTGACCGCCACAGTGATTTGCAGGGAGTTCTCATGGCCGCAAAAGTTTCGATCCAGTGTCCCGGGTGTCTGGCAAAACTGAATCTTGCTGACAGCAGCAAGCTCGGAAAAAAGATCAAATGCCCCAAGTGTTCCGACATTTTTGTGGCGAAAGCAAACGACGACGAGGACCTGGACGACATTGAGGACGACGATGCTCCCGCGAAGTCGAAAGGTAGCAACAAGCGTGCTGCTCCCGCGAAAAGAGGGGGGAAGAAGGGTGGCTCCAGCAGCAGCGGCCCGAATGTTCCACTGATTGCAGGCGGTTCCGTAGCGGTCATCGCATTGATCGGTGCAGGGTTGTTTTTCTCTGGGTTCTTTGGCGGAGCAAAGCCGCTTCCGGCACCCCCGGTCGAACCGGTTCCGGCCCCTGTCGCAGTAGCCCCTGCACCCGTACCAGCCCCGCCTGCTCAACCTGCGATCCCCCCAATCACAGCGACCGAAAAAACTTTGGGATTGCGCTGGATGCCCGCTCAGACCGAGTTGGTCGTCCACCTCAAAGTCGCCGACTTGATGCAAGCGGCTCTATTAAAGCAGGCGTTTGAAAATCCTATGGCCGCGATGGCCATGGCGGAAATGAAAAAGAACACCGGTGTCGCCGCGACAGATATCGAGAGCGTCACGATTGGTCTGCTGGAACTCCCGACTCCGCAGTCATTAACCAGCATGGGAATGGCGGCACAAATGGGAATGCCTGGGGGACCAAAGCCACCTCAAGTGACCGCCATCGTTCGAACAAAACGAACGATCACACTGGACGAGATTCTTGCAGCGTCGACTGAAGTGGCTGGCGCTGAATACAAAACGAAAAAGTACTTTGAGTCCAAGAATGGTGAAACGAAAATCGGCGGTTGGCTGGCTGACTCGTCAACGCTGATTATTGCCCCATCGACCGAACTGCACGCCATCATGGATCGCGGCGAAACCGTCATTCCGCGGAAGGAACTCGCATACGTTGATGCCAAGCCTCATTTCCTGGTCGTTGCGGCACCGAAGGACCCGAAGGCGTTTGCACAGAATGCAAATGCAGTCCCACCTGGAACTCCTCCTGAAGTTGCGGCGGTTTTCGAAGCAATGAAAGAAGCGTCTGGTTCGAGCCTGGGGGTCAGTATTCGAGGTGGTTTTGATGTGCAGTTGAGCTGGATGCTGAGCAGCGCTGACGTCGCTGGAAAACTCAAAACATCGATCGATACCGCGTTGGTCGAAGGCAAGAAGCAATACGAAGCTTTGAAATCGAATGGCTTGCAACTGGTTGCAGATCTGGGCGACCTGTTGCTCAATAATTTGAAGGTCGACTCGGCATCGCAGGTTGTGACGATGACAACCGGGGTTCCTGATTCTGAACAGCAGAAGATCGAATTGCTGGCTCAAATGGGAATAGCGATGGCCAGCGGATTTGGCGCCGGCGGGAATCCCTTTGGGGGACCAATGCCGGGTGGGCCTGCAGTAAGTCCCGGGGGACCTGGCGGTGCAGGTGGACCACCCCCATTCCGGCCGAGTTTCGGCACGCCCGGACAGACGGAGTCAGTAGCGTCAGAAAAGGCAGACGGACTTCCTGATGGAACAACGCTTGAGGCGAGTGCATCGTGGAGTGCATTTCCCAGCGTGACGCCGGATGGAAAGTCATCGACCCCCTTGCAGATTTTGCTGGATCTCAAGGGTGACGGGATCGGACAAGTCTGTGGCTACGGAATGGTGGCGATCAAGCCCGCCGTGCTGCAAGGGGGTGGGACATTGCGGACTTCCAAGACAGAGACTCCGGGATTGCCAAATCTCACCAAGGCCATGTCCGGATTCGACCCTGCCAGTCTTGATGCGATTGAACACCCCGAGGGAACGTTACGCATCGTCGTCTCGGTTGATCCACCTGCCGCGGAAGGAAAATCGCTTGAAGCTCTCGAAGGGACTTTCAAGTACGTGACGTTTAGTGATTCGGAAGAGTTCACCATTGAGGAAGCATCCAAGGCGGCCAAACGCCCCCTGATGGACGCAAGTTTAAAAGCTGCAGGGGTCAAACTGCTGGTCTCCCGAGGACCAGTCGGTGAAATATTGACGTTGTCGTGTGGTAAGGGATTCTTTCTCGGAAAGGCTACGGGCGTCGTACCAGATGCTCCCAATGGATTAACACATTCTTTCGTACCAGACACCGATAAGGGCCAACCCGTACAAAAGCTTAACTCGATTGATCAGTCCGGGAAGTTTCCAGAGACCATGCAGATTCAATTCAAGGTTTTTCGGGAAACGAAAGAGCACACGGCGACATTCAAATTCGGAAAAATGCCGTTGCCCGCGTTTGCTTCAAAGCCATCGGGGGCTTCAGCGTTACCGGGACAGCCACAATTCCCCGGACAGCCGATGCCAGTTCCCGGCCAACCCATGCCAATTCCGGGTCAGCCGATGCCGGTGCCGGCTCAACCAATGCCACAGCCCCAGCCGAAACCATAGGCAAACACTGGCGTCCCAAGGCTGCCACCACCCAATTCCCAAGACGTCTGCCGCTGCAGTGGACGACATCGGCCCAACGGCAGCGAACGGAAGAATGCGGCCCAGATGCTGGACGATCTTCACCGCAATTCTCGGTTGATCGGCGACACGGAATACGTCAGCAATCATTTGTGGTCCAAGATCCACAATCCGGGTCGGTCGTTCCCTTCGGCGACGTTTGGTGTACCGAAGTGTCGAATGGCGGAAGCATCGAGATTTCCCTTCGCCGAAGCGGTTTGACGTAGGTATGTTCACCACGGCTGCAACTTCGGAAATCTTCGTAGCGCTGAATTTTCGCCGTCTTTGACATTTATGAGGTGTTCCATGTTCCGTTGCACGCTTGCCGTGTTTGTTTGGTATCTGTCAACCGCTGTGGCGGCGGCGGCGATCATTGGCGACCATCAACAAGTGATCGACTTCACTCAGCCCGATCAGGCGGCCAAGTTGGCCACCTGGTCCGATCCCGAGCACCTTGGCTGTACAAAGGAAGGCTTCGGTTGGAATGGCGACAAGCTTTCATCCCGCGATGGGTGGATCGAAACCGTACCGCTCGCGATTGGCACGAGTTGGAGACCGACAAAGAGCGCGGGAATTCGGATTACGTTGCAGACCAATGATCCTGGAGTTGTCGCTACTGGACCGCACTCGAAAGCGTTCAACACTCCCAACATTTTTGTACGCTACAGCGCCGACCGAATCCACTGGTCCGACTGGCAGCCTACTGACCTGAATAAAGATCCACGAGCCGCAGGGGCGGTTCTCTACACCGCCCGCGTGGACGTTCCCAGACGAGTGTCCCAAGCATACCGTTCTAAGCTACAAGAGTGGTCCCGTCGCGATGATATCGCCTGGGGCAGTGATGAAGACGAGTTCTGCCGCTGGCTGGTGAAACAACAACCGGACTACTTTTCTAAGGAACGCCCGTTTGTCGGCTACGTCAAGTTCCTGCTGGAGTCTTCCTTTATGGGGAGCCAGCGGTTAACTCGCTTTCAAGCCGACGTGAGCTGGATTGTCGGCGGGATACATCAGCCAGCCAGAGATCCTGCTGCACAAAAGCGTCAGGAGAAGTGGAATGCCTGGGATTTTCGCGGCCCGGAAGTTCGATCTCACCGTAAAGATTGACGATCCACAGAATGTCTGTTCTGCTGTTTTAATCGGTGAGTTTGTAGATCATGCGCGACATCACCGAGAACATCCCGCGTTCCTTCGCATTGGCTTACGAAGTCTTCGCTTCGGAGGCAGACGATGCTGCGGGCGGATTGCTATCATCGGATTCACGCGAGTCGTATTCGTCCATCAGGACCGAGGGGCATGTTTCGACGTGTCCACATTGACGGCAGACGATGCGTATCAAGTCCGATCCACCGAGTCTTAAGTCGTGTTGTTCGCAGAGAACGTACAGTTCCTTCAAGTGGGTACAGACCATTTTCACTCTCCTTAGAGCACACGGATTGACAGGATTACGCTCCAAGAATATCGCCGAGGCGACTCAAATGCTCTACTGGCAGGCGATTTCTCTGTTTTTTCTGTACTGCGCTTCATTGAATGTGAGTGCTGGTACCGTTTGTTTGGCCGACAAATGATCGGCTACAATCCGGCGGCCGATTTCCAATGCAATCCCTCTGCCACACAAGGATCGTCGACATGAAAGCCACTGTTGGTTCGCACGTGCAAAGGCGCCGATTCGGGATCTTCGCGTTTGCCATTGTCTATTGGATTTTCGTCGTCGGTTCGCCGGTCGGGGCCGAACCCCCGGCAAACTTTGTGGCTCTCTTCAATGGTAAGGACCTGTCGGGCTGGCAGGGCGGAAGCACATTCGATCCTGAGAAGTTGGCATCAATGCCCGACGTCGATCGAGCGGCGCAGATCGCCAAATGGACGGCCACCATGAAAGATCACTGGCGTGTGGAAGGAGGCGAGTTGATCAATGATGGCAAGGGAGATTACGCCACAACGGTGAACGATTACGGGAACTTCGAATTGAGAATTGAATACAAGACAGTAGCCGGGGCTGATTCGGGGATTTATTTGCGAGGCTGCCCGCAGGTTCAGATCTGGGATATCAACCCGCCCAGCCTGGCGAGTAATCCACATCGCAACCCCAACAAGGGATCAGGCGGCCTGTTCAACAACCGGCCACTTACCCCAGGTCGTGATCCGCTCGTCGTGGCCGACAAGCCGTTTGGCGAATGGAATCAGTTTCGGATCATCATGGTTGATACTCAGGTTTCCGTCTGGCTCAATGACAAACTGGTCGTCGATCATGCCGTGATGGAAAACTATTTCGATTCAGAACGAAAACGTCCCGTCCCGAAGAAGGGGTCAATCCAGTTGCAGACGCACGGTGGAGAAATCCGCTGGCGCAACATCTGGCTGAGAGAAATTCCCGCCGACGAAGCCGTGAAAATTCTCAGTGAAAAACCAGCAACTGCGGCTCAATAGGCGATTTGACAGGTAAAACAACAGGCGTGACGAGCGAGTTTGAAAACGAATGAGCAGGGAAAAAGGGTTGTGTAATGGGGTTGGATGAAATCTGGAATTCGGTAGTCACGGCCGTTCGCGAGCATGCCGTCAAAGTGGCAGCCGGGTTCGTACTGATGCTGGTTGGATGGTTCTTCGGCAAATGGCGAGCGAGGTCGCACTGGAAAAAGCAAGAGTTTCTCGACCGACTAAATGTCTCGCTCAATGCGATCGACGGGGGTGTGCTGAAGATTCGGACGCTGAGTGAAAAGCATTGCGAAGAGGTCTTTCTGAACTCTTCGGCGTCGGACGCCGTTCAAGTTGCGGCCCGAAAGACGACGGCGCAAAACTCGTTGCTTCCACTCCCGGTGAACGATACGTGGTTCTATTTGAATGCCGTGCTGAACGACCTGTCTGAACAATTCGCGTATGGAGTGATGAAACGCGACATGGAGCTCGCAGGAACGTCAGCAATTTATCTGATCGCGTTGACGTGCGAATTGTCGGGCGAAATGCGGACTCGCAAGATTCGCGCAATGGTCATCAAAAAGTCGGTACTGACCAATCTGCCCGCCGAAATGCCCAAACTCGAATCCCCCAATCATTCCAAACGCTGGGAGACGCTACAGCAACTCGCACTCGAGTACGCACGCGAGCCCAAGCGATTCCTGGAGATTGAGCTTTGTGTTTGAGGTTCTACGTCGACCGCCGTGTGCGCGATGTTATCGCAATGGTCTCGCGCACTCACGTCAACTGAGAATCTTTGACAGCACGTTGCCCGCGACATCTGTCAGTCGATAACTGCGGCCATTGTGGGGGAACGTCAGCCGCTTGTGGTCCAGTCCGAGCAAATGCAGCATTGTTGCATGCAGATCATGGACGGTGGCGGGATCGACGACCGCGCGATAGCCAATATCGTCTGTTTCACCGTGGCTGGTTCCTCCCTTGATGCCGGCACCGGCCATCCACGCAATGAATCCCTGCGGGTTGTGATCGCGTCCATCCTTGCCTTGCGACACAGGCATCCGACCGAATTCGCCGCCCCAGATCACCAGCGTGGAATCCAGTAACCCTCGCTGCTTCAAATCGGTCAGCAGTCCATCGATCGGAACATCCGTTGCCAGGCAGTGACCGCTGTGGTTGGCCGTCAGATTGCTGTGCGCGTCCCATTCGCCATCACTATAGACCTGGACAAATCTCACCCCCCGCTCGACCAATCGACGAGCCAGCAGGCACTTCGAGCCATACGATTTGGTTTCTTTACGATCCAGACCATACATCTGATGTGTCGCGGCCGATTCTTCTTTGAAATCGACCAGGCTGATCGCTTCGGTCTGCATTCGGTACGCCAGCTCAAACGACTGAATTCGGCCTAACAGTTCCGCTTCGCCCGGTCGCCCCTCCAGATGTTCGGCATTGAGACTGGCGAGCAGATCCAGTTGACGGCGCTGGTCATTGCGCGTCACATCGTTCGGCCGATTGAGATTGAGAATGGGATTCCCTTCAGGCCGAAACAGTGTTCCTTGATAAGTCGAAGGCAGAAAGCCGGAGTGCCAGTTGAGTGGCCCCCCTTTGATTCCCTGGTTGTTGCCGAGTACGACGTAACCCGGAAGATTTTGATTCTCACTTCCCAGGCCATAATTCACCCAGGCGCCGGCCGCGGGAAAACCCGGTCGTGCAATCCCCGTGTTGATCTGGTACAGGGCCGGAACATGATCATTGGACTCGCTGTGCAATGATTTGATGAAGGCGAAGTCATCCACGTGCTTGGCGACATTGGGATATTTGTCACAAACCCACGCACCACTTTCTCCGAATTGCTTGAACGCAAACGGGGATTTCATGAGTGGACCAGGATTGCCATTGAAGACATCGATCTGAATCTTCTGCCCGTCCCGCTTCGTGAGTTCCGGCTTGGGGTCGAACGTATCTACGGCACTCGGTGCCCCTTCCATGAAGAGCCAGATCACCGATTTTGCTTTTGCGGGGAAGTGTCCGTCGCGCGAGGTCAGTGGAATAGCAGATGTCGATTCTGCACCAAGCAGCCCCTGCGATGCCAGCAGATGAGTCAGCGCGACGCTGCCAAACCCGGCTCCTGCCCGTTCCAGAAAATGTCGTCGATTGATGATCCGCTCGAAGCGGCCACAGTGGGGCTTGTTTGTGTTCTGCATGTTTTTCCCGGGTCAATCGACGTAGACAAATTCATTGAGGCTGAAGATCGTCTGGCACAAGTCCGCCAGCGCCGCGCGTCGAATTTCTTCGACTGATGTCTGAGGTGAGCGTTCCTTTCGCTCCTGAAGCTGCCCCTGAATGAACGCAAGAGCGGCAGTTCGCTCCCGCTCGCTGGGTGCGCGAGACAACGCCAGTTGATAGCCGCGTTCGATCCATTGTGTCGGGTCGTCGCCTGATTCTTTCAGCAGTCGGCTCGCGAAATCGAGTGACACGCGCCGGACAAACGGGTCATTCAGCAGGGCGAGTGCCTGCGGGGCCACCGTGGTATTGTCCCGCCGACCGCAGCTTTGCTGTGCGTCCGGCTTATCAAAAGCTTGCAGCAGTGGATATGGGACGACTCGCTTGTGAAACAAGTAGACCGACCGCCGACGCGTTGTCGCATCATCTTCAACTTTGCCGGGATACGGATCTTTCACATTGCGTGCCACCATTGCTTCAGCGGCAATTGGCGGCTTCACCGCCGGACCATACGTTGCCGGATTCAGAGTTCCGCTGACTGCCAACAGTGAGTCGCGCAGGATTTCGCCTTCCAGGCGCTGCAGTGGCATTTTCCACAGCAATCGGTTGTCGGGGTCGGCAGCAGGAGTTGTGGCAACCGTGCTCGATTGCTGGAACACAGCACTGAGCAGGATCTGCTGCTGCAGTCGCTTGATCCGCCAGCCGTTCTGGACAAAGTCGTTTGCGAGCCACTCGAGCAGTTCCGGATGCGTCGGTGGTTCGGAGCGAACGCCAAAGTCACCGACGGTGCGGACCAGTCCTTGCCCGAAATGATGCTGCCAGATCCGGTTGACGATCACGCGGGCAACGAGTCCCCCGGCTCCCTGTTGAACGTCCGTGATCCATTCGGCGACGGCTCGTCGCTGATTCGTGCTGTTACTGGCCGTGCTTTGTTCCCGTGCGACCGACCAATACTCGTCCGGAGATTTACTACCTGTCAGGATCGAAATGAATCCCAACTGAACCGGTTGTGATCGGTCGTAGTAATCGCCACGGTGGAACAGCCATGTCGGTTTGGGAGTGGAACCGAAATCTCGATAGCCAAGAGTTTTTTCATTTGACGATCCCAGCGGCACTTCACCACGTTGTCCGCTATTCAGGGCGGACATCAAACGGTAGTAGTCGCGACTTGGAACGGCATCGTATTTGTGATCATGACAACGGCAGCACCCGAGTGTCAGCCCAAGGAATCCGGTACCAATCGTGGAGAGAATATCATCCATTTCGTTGTACTTGGTTCTCAGCCGTTCGTCTTCCATTAAATTGTCTGGGAGGGCGGCAAAGGGGCCAGCAGCCAGGAACCCTGTGGCGGCGACAGCCTGGGAATTCTGTGGCTCATATTCGTCCCCCGCGAGTTGCCAACGGACGAACCGGTCAAACGGCAAATCATCATGAAAAGCACGAATGACAAAGTCCCGGTAGTGATACGCGTTCGGACGGTCGCGATCACTTTCCTGCCCGTCACTGTCTGCATAGCGAGCCACATCCAGCCAATGCCGTCCCCACCGTTCCCCATAATGCGGACTCTTCAGGAGTCGATCGACGAGCGTTGATAACGCCTCGTGTGGATTCCGTTCAAATGCAATAGTGAATTCGCGATCCTCTTCCGGCGTCGGTGGCAGCCCGATTAAGTCAAAGTTAACTCGTCGAAGCAGTTGCCTCGCCGCCGCCCGGTTCTGCGGACGCAGTTGTTTTGCTTCGAGGCTCGCGAGAATAAAACGGTCAATTGGCGTTTGTGGCCACATTGAGTCCTGGACCTTTGGCTCGGCAACCGGACGCAACGGCTGAAACGCCCAATGTGTTTTTGCCCGTTCCGCTCGTGGGTCAAGCACGTCCGCACCGTTCGGCCACCCAGCCCCTTGGTCAATCCAGGCTCGCAGCAGTCCGACGTCCTCTTTGCTGATCCGCGGGCCCTCAGGAGGCATCACATGCTTGGGATTGATGGCGGCGATAAGGTGAATCAGGAGGCTGTTCGCGCTGTCCCCTTTGACCAGGAACGGGCCGTGTGTTCCACCCTCCAGTACGCGCTGCCGAATTCCGAGGTTGACTCCCCCCTCCTCATTCCCCGCAGCATGGCATTCGAAGCAATGTTTGCGGAGTATTGGTTGGATATCTGCGACGAAATCAATCGTCTTGGTACTGGCCGGTGGAAGTAATGCCGCGTAATTCACTGCGACCGGTGCCCCCGCAGAGAAATTGCGAGCAACTTCTTCCGCCGTAAGTGCCCGGCCATAGATCGCAACGAGTGACAATTCCCCTGACCATGGTCTGTCTCCGGTCAATTCATTCGCGAGCGACAGACGATAATCGTCGTTCCAATTGTCGAGTGAACCCGCGACAGTTTTGGTCGCGACTTCTTTCCCATCGAGATAGATCCGCGCAGTCCCTTCTGGCGCGCGAGTGAAAACGACATGCGTCTGCTGCGCCTGTAAACTCCCTTCCGGGCTGCGTATCGACGGAACCCCATTGCCATCTGTCGAAGTTGTGCGTAACCGCACATCAAACTGCCCTGCGTCCTGCCCCAGTGTGAAGTTCCGTTGCCCCGGGTCAGCCGAAAGCGACACGATGCGGGCCGGTCCCGACTGTTGAGCGTCCTGGGGCTTGATCCAAGCTTCGATCGACACCGCCTTCGATTGCTTGATGGCGGTCACGATCTTGCGGGCAGGTTCAACTGACGAGATTCTTGCGGACGAAGTCACGATCAGCCGTCCATCGCGAACGGTGGTTCCTGGCGACTTCTCGATTCGCAGATTTAACGGCTGACCGAATCCTGACCGATCACGCAGAACGCCCTCTGTTGGGGTCTCGAACGTGTAGAGCACCAGCAGGCCATCTCCGACTCGCTCCGCCGATTGAGCGCAATTCACTGGCGATAGTTCGAAAATCGCGAAAAAGGCGGACATAACGATCCACCAGGAGATCCGCGCGGCAGAGCGGTCAAAAAACCTCAAAGTGCATCTCCTCATCCCGCAATCCCACCTTTTTCAAATGGAACATTTCTGGTTTCTCATCCAAAATCTAGAAACCGAGAGCGTGCTCCGTCGTACTCGAACGTAATCATCGTCCGAAATGACATTTCCTGCAATTCGATGACGGCGATTACCACGAACCTCGTCGTCCGACATCATCAATTCGACTGTTGCTGCTTTTCGGGAACTGCTATGTTTTCCAGAGTGGGTGAGGTTGACGAGTTTTCATAAAACGATCGTTCGAAGAGTCGAACGGGATCATCGGCGGGGTTTGTTTTCGAATCGTGGTGAGATTCACCAGGAGCGAGCGCAACCGGTCGGGGGGCTTGAAGCTGACGTGGCATTAAATTTACGCAAAATCCAGGGGAATGGATCAGATGACGATTGATATCGCTGTTGTACCAGTGGCCGGTCATGGGACGCGATTGCTTCCAGCGACCAAGAGTCAGCCGAAAGAAATGCTTCCCGTCGGGCGGCGGCCTGTGGTGCAGTACGTTGTCGATGAACTCGCTCAATCAGGCATTCATCGATTGCTATTCATCACCGGACCGGGCAAAACATCGATCGAAAACCATTTTGATATTAATCCGGACCTGATTTCCTTCCTGCGTGAAACAGGGCGTGAAGAGCAGCTTCAGGAACTGCAGTTTGAACGCCAACAGATGGAATATTTCTATACGCGACAGCGCAGGCAACTGGGACTCGGGCATGCGGTCCTGTGTGCTCGGCCATTCATCGGTGAACAGTCCTTCGTTGTGGCTCTCGGAGATTCGATCCTGGGGGTCAACGCAAAGTCGAATGTCGTACAACGGATGGTGGAGCAGTTTGAAACGTCCAAGGCGGATGTTGTCGTTGCGTTTGAAGAGGTTCCGCGTGAGGATGTCGTTCATTACGGCGTGGCGCTGCCTCGACATCCCGTTGGAGATGTTTTCGAATTGCAGGATGTTGTCGAGAAGCCGAGTGTCGCCGAAGCGCCCAGCAACCTGGCGGTCGCGGCCCGCTATGTCTTTTCGTCGTCCATATTCGACGCACTGGCCAAGACAGAACCTGGCAAGGGGGGCGAGATTCAGTTGACGGATGCCATTCGTCGAGTACTGCGAGAAGGGGGCAAGGGGATCGGAATCCGGTTGAAGCACGAGGAACGCCGGTTTGACATCGGGAATTTTGAAAGCTATTACCGCGCCTTCATCGAGTTTGCATTGGCCGACCCTGATTACGGAACCGACCTGCGTGGGTTCGTGAAAGATCTGCTCAACGGACCGGCTGGCACGTAGTCGAGGAAGGACCATCGAACTCACCGCAGTGAGTTGTACCGTGGTCAAAATGCGGATTTGTGGAAGCGAAATGGAGTTTCATCATGCAATTACTGCGACGCCGCGCTTATGCCCGCGCGGGCCTCGTCGGTAATCCCTCAGACGGATACAACGGCCGCACGGTCTCGTTCATCATCCGAAACCTGTGGGCGGAAGTCGTTCTGTATGAATGGGACGAAATTGAAATCTTGTGGAGTTTGGAAGATCAAAGCCGATTTCAGTCGATTCATGATCTGGCAACCGACGTTCGACTGCACGGATACTACGGTGGCGTCCGTCTGGTGAAGGCGACGATCAAGCGGTTTGTCGAGTATTGCGATGCTCAGAGGATCACGCTGCATGGGCGGAACTTCTCAATCAGGTACCAGAGCAACATTCCACGCAACGTCGGACTGGCGGGTTCCAGCGCCATTATCGTTTCGACCCTGCGGGCGCTCATGGATTTCTACGAAGTTCAAATCCCGCTGCAGATCCAACCATCCCTGGCCTTGAGCGTAGAGACTCGCGAACTGGGCATTACCGGGGGATTGCAAGACCGCGTCATCCAGTGTTACGAAGGTCTCGTCTCGATGGATTTTTCACGCGACAAGATGACGTCGCAGCACGGTTACGAATGTGGCGTCTACGAACGTCTCGATCCCTCCCTGCTGAAGAATGTCTACGTGGCCTACTGTGATGAACTGGGTGAGCCCACGGAGATTTTTCATAACAATCTGCGTCAGCGATATGATCGCGGGGATGCAGATGTTGTGGGTGCGATGCGGACGTTTGCCGATCTGGCTCGTGATGCTCGCGAAGCTCTTTTGGCACACGACACCGCAACGTTGTCGCGGCTGATCGACACGAACTTTGACACGCGGCGTTCGATCTGTCAGTTGCTGCCTGGCCACATTGAAATGATCGAACGAGCACGCAGCGTCGGAGCCTCTGCCAAATTTGCCGGGTCGGGAGGGGCAATCGTCGGTACGTACGCCGACGAGGCCATGTTTGCGTCGTTGCAACGAGAGCTGGGAACAATCCGGTGCGTCGTTTTCAAGCCCACCATTGAACCACAGGCTGGTTAAACCCAACGTCAATAAAGACGTCGCCGTGGCGTAGCAACAGCGTCAAGCTGTAAATGACGACCACCGAGATCAAGGCCGTTGCTCCCAGTAGCAGGGCACGCGCCGCCTGAGGCCGCTGACGTACGATGACTTGTGCCAGAAAACAGACGAATGCAACGGTTGCGAACTTGAAGT
Source organism: Planctomycetota bacterium (assembly GCA_037146815.1). Classification (GTDB taxonomy): domain Bacteria; phylum Planctomycetota; class Planctomycetia; order Planctomycetales; family Planctomycetaceae; genus Schlesneria. The sequence goes on along the minus strand of JBAWWJ010000010.1, from coordinate 58,720 downwards.
AGACCATCCCCTTCGGGCCCCACTCCTGAATGAAGAAGCGGGCGATCGGGTTACTTTCGACAAATTGTCCACCGCTGTGACTGAGTAGAATGTACGTCATGAAGACGTCGAGGGCACTGACCAGCACAAACAGGACGGACTCTCTCTGCAACATTGCTGTTCCAAAGATCGAGCGAAATGTGGCTGGTTTGCTGTTTGACTGCAGAGCCACGCTGAGGTCCTTATCGCAGGTCGTGCTTCATTCCCTGGAATAGCCGACGTTCATCTCTGGTAGATCGGCAGGTATTCGTATTCAACGCTTAATGCCAGAACGGCCATCGCCGTGCAATAGATACGTCCCCAGGGGCCTTCGTTCGGATTTCCAGACTGCCAACTGCCATCAGGTAACTGGTTGATCATCAATTCTTGAAACAGCAGTGGACGTGCGTTCTTCCAGTCGTCACCACCTCGTTTGTACATTCCAACCGAGGTGTAGTAGACACCGTAAAAATACCACGGCTCACGGTACCTCAAGGGACGTAATGCCAGGTATTCCGCTGCGCGATGAACCTCGGCACAATCTTCCTGCCCGCAGACCTGCAGTGCCAGCAGTCCAGTTCCGGTTAAGACGGTCGTCGGTGATGTTCCGGGTTGGTAAGCAAACCCGCGTCCATTGGGCGGAGAACACCGTTTGACGTAGTCGACGGCCAGATCGATGTTTTCTGCGGGGACATCGCAACCGATATCCTTCGCGGCACGCAGGGCAAGGAGCTGCCACGCCGTAACGCTCAGGTCACTGTCAGCACTGACGGGATTATAACGCCAGCCCCCGCGTTGATTTGCAGGCTTTGGAATCAATTGAGAGGCCAGAATCAGTCGTATCGCTTTCTCGAGCGATTTACGTACCTGAACAGTTTGTCGTTCCGGCACCATCCCACTCACCTCGGCCAGCATCAGCGTACTGATTCCGTGATCGTAGAATGGACCATGTCCCCGTCGACTGACGAGTAGACCGTTTTGTTCCTGACGATCAATGACAAACTGGACACCGCGATTGATCGCCTCGCCATAGGGACCTTCTCCGGGCGTATGACCTGCCGCGAGGAACGACATGACCGCCAGCGACGTCGCGGAAGTGGCTTCACCACCGAAGGCATCCACATTCCAGCCACCGGCCGGTTGCTGGTGTTGAGCCAGATAGCGCAAGGCGCGGACAATGGCGTCGTCGACTTCATTTTCGGTCGGACCGGGAGCGGCGGACAACGAGCCAACTGCCAGGCAGACGACCAGACAGGCCGATACGAGAAATCTCAGCATCCAGCCTGTCATGGAGCCGTTTCCTTGATAGCAGGTTTCGAGATCTCTTCAAAATACGACTTGATCTGCTTCGCGTATTCAGGGCGCGGCTTCTTGGTCGCTCCCTGAAGAATTTCTGTTTTGAGTTGACCGGGCAAGCGTCCCCAGTTCCTTTGTCCCTGCTTCTTCAAATCGGCGTCCAGTTGTTTCAAATCCGCATCTGTGAGAGCGCCGTTTCCGCCAGCGCTGCCGCCACTTCCCGGTTCACCGGACTTGTTTGGCTGATTTGCTTCCAAGGAATCGCCACTTGGCTGACCTGATTCGCCGGGGCCTTTGCCATCAGGTTCACCTGGTTGATTGTCAGGCTTGCCTTGTCCAGGCATTTTAGAACCTTTGCCTTTAGCAGTCGGTTCCTGGCCCATCCCCGGCTTACCGTTGCCATCTCCCTGAGCTGATTGAATTGCCATGCGCATTGCCGCCGCAGCCTTACGGTATTGATCAGCGGATTGCGCCAATTCACTTGGCTGTCCTTGTCCCGGCTGACCCGGTGTGGGCTGACCCGGTGTGGGCTGACCCGGTGTTGGCTGACCTGGTGTGGGCTGACCTGGTGTGGGCTGACCTGGTGTGGGCTGACCTGGTGTGGGCTGCGATTCTTCTTTTGGCTTTGAAAGGGCTTCGAGTTGCTCTTGTGCCTTGCGTAATTGTTGTGCGGCCTGGGCTACGTTTGTTCCCAGTTGCTCAGGGACCGACTCCCCTCCCTTGGGAGTTTCGGGAGCGTTCTGTGCCTCGCTTGCGGCTTCTTTCAACTTCTCAGCCGCTGCGGAGGCCTTTTCCTGTGCGGCCTGGGAGTCATTTCCCTGGGATGCTTCCAACGCCTGCTTCATTGCCTCAGTGGCTTGTTTCGCAGCCTGCTGCGCTTTTTGAGCAGCCTGGGCTCCTGCTTTTGAATCTAATGGAGCGGCCTCCAGATTCTTCGCGGTCTGATCCAGGCGTTTTGAGAGTGCTTCTGTGGCATCAGCCAGTTGCTGCTGTCCCTGTTGACGAGCTCCTTGTTGCGCCTGCTTGTCTTTGGAGATTTGACCGAGTTCGTCAGCGAGTTTTTCCTGGCGATCTGCCAATTGAGTCGCTTGCTCCGATTGCTTCGTGGAGGGCTGGCCTTCGGGGGCCAACTCGTTTGCCGCTTTTCTCGCTGACTCAGCCGCGGCCTGCCCCTGCTCAGCCGCCTGATCCAGATTACCGGTCTCAGCTTTCCGCGCGGCATCGATCGCTCGCTTGGCAAATTCGACTGCGGCCTGTGTCGCTGGGGATTCCGCACCTTCACGTTGTGCCAGTTCTTGAGCCTGACGGGTCGCTTCCTGAGCCAGCTTTCGCTGCTCCTTGACTCCTTCGGCACCTGCATTCATGGGTGATGGTTGTTCCGGAGTTCCCTGCGGATTCGCCCCCTCCGGGGACTTTGGTTGACCGGCGGACGTTTCAGGCGATTCGTTCTTGTTGAGTTGTGCAGGATCGTCGGCCGCTTTCTCGAACGCGGCAGCCAGTTGCTCTTGTGGCTTTGCCAGTTGAGCCGCCTGTTCGGCCAGTTTTTCCAATCGTTGCAGTTGATCCCGGCGAGCGGCGTCGAGCAGTTCGGGATGCTTCTTCAGCAATTGTTCAAATTCATCGTTCAGCTTCTGGCTTTCCGCCTGCAATGCTTTCCGCTCCGCTTCTGCTGCGGCGAGCTGCTCTGCTTTTGCTGCGGGGTCATTCGTAGATTGATCCGTCTTCTCACTGGTGGCAGCGTTGTCACCATTTTTCCCGTCAGTTTTCGGCTGAGCCTCGGCCTGGGGGTTGGCTTTCGCCTGTGACGAGTCATTGGATGCAACCTGGTCATTCGGCTTCTTGGGAGATTGCGCGTCCGGCACGTCAGTTTTAGCTTCGAGTTCTGCGTCGCGAGTCTGCTTTTCGAGTTGGTCGAGTTTCTCGGCCAGGCGATCTGTGTTGCGAGCGAGTTGTTCGAGCTGGGCCAGATCCTGTTGCAGTCGCCCCAATTCCGCCAATTGCTGATCGAGTCCCTTCAGCGTTCGATCGATCGCTCCCAATCGGTCAATGGCTTCGCTGAGCGGTTGCAACTGATCACGTGATTCTCCCTGTTTCGCTTGCTCCAGACGCTGCTGTGCTTCGGCCAGCTCCTGTTCCGCCAGCTTCTGAACTTGCTCAGCCAGCTTTCCTGTGAGGGGACTGTCAGCGAGTTCCGCGGCGAGCTTTTGCAGACGTTCGTTGAGTTCCGCCTGCTCTTTCTGAAGTTTTGCAAGGGCTTCTGACTTGTCACTGTTTTTCCCCTTGAGTGATTCGTCTTCTGTCTGACGATGCAATCGCTCCAGGGCTTCACGGTTTTCCGCGATATCCTGCCGCAACTCGCTGATTTCGTCCTTCAGACTTTGCTCCTGCTGAGCCAGTTCTTTTTCAGGTGCCGTCTGCGACTTCAGGTCAATCATCAACGTTCGCGGCTTAGTCCACGTTTCTTGCGGTCCCGGAATTGGTCGATTGTCGACGGCACGGATGCGATAGGTGATGGCTTGGCCCGGCTTGACCTCGAAGTCGGCGACATCGATGGAAAACTCATGCTCAAACGCCCGATTGCGGACAACATCGACCGGTACGGTATCGATTCGTTTTTTACCTTCTGATGACTCAAGGTGCAGTTCCACGATCGTCAGTCCGTAATCATCTCGCACTTGAGCGGTGACCAGGTGTCGATCATTCGGGCGAACCGAAACAGGTTGTTCATCACCATTCAACGAGATGGCCGGTGGCAGGTCAGGATCGACGATAATCGAACGTGCAGGCTCCTCGTTTTTCAGGCCAAAACCATTTTTCAGATTCAGTCGGAACGCCCCTGAACTTACCGCGAGGGCCTCGACAGTAGCTGATCGTTTATCGTCAGAGAGCCGGGCCGTGATCATTCGTTCTGTCACAGGCTTTTCACCGACACCAACATCTTCGGGAAGGATCGGCCAGACAAGTTCCGCAGCAGCAACCGGTTCATCGAATTCCAGTTTCATGACGACCCGACTTCGTTCTGCCGCGTGAATTTCACCCTGGGCACCATCGAGCGCCCGTGCAGGAAGTCCAGTGTATGCAGGAGGCTCAATGTCGAGTTGCAGGCGCGTTATCACAGGCGGATTGGCAACGTCGATCCGGTGAGTTTCCGATTTCGCATCATTCGTGACAGCATAGAAGTCCAACGCTTTTGCGACATGGGGAAGTGTTGTGGCGAAACGATGGTTCTCGGCATCCCAGTCCATGCGTCGAGAATCCCGCACGCCCGTGACATCCGTCCAGTGCAGCCAGACAATGGTTTGATCGGGGCTGACAGAAGTTCGAACCGCAGGAACTTTCAGTTCCACGTCAATGGGAGCGTCGCTCCCTTTGGCAACGACCCGGTTACCGCCAACGATGACCAGTTCCGTTGCGCCCCAGTGGAAATTCCCCCATGGTGCGAACAAGCGAGCCCACAGCAAACGGTACTCATCCGACCGGAATGCAAATGGCGCGAATAACAGCAAGCAGGCGACGACCGCCAGCATTGCCGTACGGGGTGAACGAATTGCCGGTGCCGCATCCGAAAGATCGAGTTTATCGATCGCTTTCGCAGTCTGCCTGGCCAGCAGATCCTGCATCAACGGTGAAGCCCCTGGGGCATCATGGTGCTGCAGTTCTACCAGCGTCGTCAGCCGTTCCTTCAATTCTGGATGTTGTCGTTCGACGAGCGCAGCGAGTTCAGTGAACGAGGCTGGCCGCCAGGCAGGTCGCAAAATCCAGGACCAGACAGCGTAGGCAGACAGCAACAGGCTCGCCGCCAGCATCACGAGTCGAATTCCGCCGCTCAATCCCAGAGACCAATCGACCGCCAGACAGATTCCGATCAGAACCGGAATAAAAACACCCACACGGCTGATTCCGCGACTGAAAGTGGCGTCGCGCACCTGCCGGTCCAGCACCAGTAATTGACGCTCAACATTTTCAGGAAGCACTCTATCCGAAAGAACTGCTGTTGCCATTCGGCACCTCATGCGGCATCGCACCGCGTGTTGAACTCAAGTCCGATTGGAAGAGAATCGTCAGATTGGAATCGTATGAAAATCTCAAAAACCACGGCAGCGGTCAGAAGTCAGCGATCAGCGGTCAGAAAACAGAAGGACAAACGGGTCGCGTGAAGTGTCCGGTACAGTCGACTTCTCCGTAAATATTATGCAGTTATCGAGTTGCTGATGCAATTGGAAACGGCAAACCCCGAATTTCAGAGTCTGCCGGTGGCAGTTCTACTGAATTCATTCGCAGTTTTTTTACCAAATGTCGATCCTGTCTCTTTCTAATCGACTCTATGGTGAACGATTCCCGTTTCCTGTTTTCCAACTTTCCAGGATTTCTGAAATGTCTACTCTCGCTTCAGAGCCGATTCCCGAAGGAATGCGATCCCTGACGCCCCATCTGGTTTGTGCAGATGCGATCCAGGCCATTGAATTTTACAAGCAGGCGTTTGGTGCGGTAGAAGTGATGAAAATGCTTGCTCCCAATGGACAATTGGTGCACGCGGGTCTGCGGATCGGCGATTCGATGTTGATGCTGGCAGAAGAATGTCCTGAATGGGGCAGCCTGGGGCCAAAGTCGCTCAAGGGTTCGCCGGTGGTGATTCACTTGATGGTTCCAGACGTTGACGCCACGGTTGCACAAGCGGTCGCTGCCGGGGCCACCGTCACAATGCCGATCGCTGACATGTTCTGGGGGGATCGCTACGGCCAGTTACTCGATCCATTCGGGCATCGCTGGTCGATCGCGACTCATCTGCGAGATCTAAGTCCAGAAGAAATGCATGAGACGATGCTGAAAGCAATGCCCGCGACGTGAAATCGTACGGAAGCTTTGTTCGGCGCGGTCTCCCGACCCCGCCGAAATCGACGACCGAAGGGCTCCGATAAAGGTTCTTGGTTATTTGTTCTTCGTGCTTGGTTGTGCTGTCGTCGCTCAGGGGCCTCCCCCCAACCAAGAACTAAGAACCAAGAACCGTGCCGGGCTCATGTTCCTCATTTCGCAAAATTTAAAGGACGTAAACCACGATGATTCATCAGAAAATTAAGACGTTTCTGTGGTACGACAACAAAGCCGAAGAGGCTGCAGAACTCTATTGTTCGCTGTTTCCGAACTCAAGAATCATCAGCGTTTCACGATATCCTGAAGGAAGCCCTGCTCCCGCTGGAACCGCAATGACGGTTGAGTTCGAGCTTGCCGGGACGAAATTCGTTGCCTTGAATGGCGGCCCGCTCTTTCATTTTACGGAAGCGATTTCGTTGACGGTCGATTGCGAGGATCAGGACGAAGTGGATCGCCTCTGGGAGAAGCTGACAGAGGGTGGAACGCCGAGTCATTGTGGCTGGTTGAAAGATCGCTACGGACTCTCGTGGCAGATCGTCCCTCGAATCCTGCCGCAATTGCTGTCGAGTCCCGATGCCGGTGTGTCGCAACGGGTCATGACGGCAATGTTGCAGATGGCAAAAATCGACATTGCCAAGCTTCAGCAAGCGGCCAAAGATTGATCATCCACCGAATTCGCAAATGAACAAGAGATTCAGGAACACCGTATGAAGTATATGCTTCTCGTTTACAGCCCGGAAGAAGACTGGACCGAAGAGGAGCGGGCACGCTGCATGGTTGACTCGACCGCCGTGTGCCACGAATTGAACGAGAAAGGCCAGTTCCGAGCCGCATCGCCATACATCCGGTCAAGACTGCTGCCAGTGTGCGAGTGCGGAACGGACAACAACTGGTGACGAGTGGTCCGTTTGCCGAGACGAAAGAACAGCTCGGTGGCTACTTCATCATTGATGTTCCGAACCTTGACGAGGCGATTGCGACCGCGAGTCGCCTTCCCTCTGTCAAAAAGGGAACGATCGAAGTCCGGCCGATTTTTCCGCTTGATGGACTTCCGCCAGACCAATTTGGACGGCTGTCATCGCGCACCGACCACGGTAGTCTCCCTTACATGTTCCTTTGCTACGACGACGCTCAGGCCTGGGATGAGGCTGGCCCTGCGGCTCTGCAGGCAGCCATGCAGGAAGCAGTGCAGTTAACGCACAAACTGGACTCCCGCGGCCAGTATGTGAGTGCTTCGCCACTTCATCCCGTGTCGACGGCAACCAGCGTTCGCATCCGCGAAGGTCGGCGGCAGGTGACAGACGGACCGTTTGCTGAAACTCGCGAGTTTCTGAGGGGCTATTATGTGATCCTGGCAAAGGATCTGAACGAGGCCGTCGCGATCGCTGCTCAACATTCCGGAGCACGGGTTGGAACCGTCGAAGTTCGACCGATTTTCGAATTGCCGAACATTCCCGAGCACAACGCCAACGATGTCGTCGAACTGCAGCGGTAATCGAGAGCCACGAACTCCGAATCTTTTTCGATAGTAGGAAACTGCGATGAAAGTTGTTGTGTTCGTTAAAGCGACGAAAGAATCGGAAGCTGGCGTACTTCCCGACGAGAAACTGCTGACCGACATGGGGAAGTACAACGAAGAACTCGTGAAGGCAGGAATCATGCTCTCGGGCGAAGGTCTGAAGCCGAGTTCAAATGGAGTACGAGTCCGTTTTTCCGGGGCGACCCGTACGGTCATTGATGGACCATTCGCCGAAACGAATGAGCTTGTCGCCGGGTTCTGGTTATGGCGTGTGAAATCCATTGAGGAAGCCGTTGAGTGGGTCAAGCGGTGTCCGAACCCGATGATCACTGATTCCGAGATCGAGATTCGTCCGCTCTACGAAGCCGAGGATTTTGGCGATGCCATGACTCCGGAATTGCGCGAGCAGGAAGCCGCACTCCGGGCGCAGACTCTGGGGTTTGGCGAAATCCGTTATGAAACGGGGCGACTGCTACGACTTGCCGGGCTCGTCGGACACTTTACCATGAGTAATCGCGGTGAGATCCCCGCTTTGTGGGGACGATTTGTCCCGCATATCGGCAGTACTCCCGGTCAAATCGGTGGAATGGTCACTAATGGTGTTTGCCTGAATTCCAATGACAATTGCGAGTTCGACTACATGGCAGGTGTTGAAGTGGCCGCAGAGGCTTCACTGCCCCCCGAACTGACCGCGATTGAGATTCCGGTTCAGCGCTATGCTGTCTTCACACACGCGGGCGCGGTTGGTTCGATTCCGACGACCATTGATAAAATCTGGAGCCACTGGGTACCAGACTGCGGACTCGAAATTGCCGAAGCCCCCTGTTTTGAGCGATATACAGAAGAATTTGATCCGCTCACGGGCATGGGAGGAATTGAGATCTGGATTCCACTGAAATCACGCCAATGACCGATCTGCATGTGTCTGAAGTACGGGGAAACCTTCACACCAATATTCAGAATACCGGTGTGAAGGCCTCGTTTTTGCCCCAACCGCAAAAGCACTCGTCAGATCATTCATACATCATCAGCAGATCGCCAGCCGCCACCTGAGTTCCTCGCTTGACGAGGATTTGACCGATTTTGCCATCGCGTTCTGCGGTCAGATTGGTTTCCATTTTCATGGCTTCCAGGCTGAACAGCTTCTGGCCCTTCTTCACGTTGTCACCCGGTTGAACGGCAACTGTGACCACCATCCCTGGCATACTCGCCCCAAGGTGCTTGGAATTGGCGGGGTCAGCCTTGATGTTGGATGTTGCAGCGGGTTCCAGTGACTTGTCGACAACGGTGACGTCGCGAGGTTGTCCGTTGAGTTCGAAGAAGATCGTCCGCTGGCCATCGGCATGCGGATCACCGATTGTCAGGAACCGTACGATCAACCGCTTACCGGGTTCGATGTCGACCGCAATTTCTTCACCGGGTGCCTGCCCATAGAAGAAGACCGGAGTCGGCAGTCCGCTGGTATCAGAGTATTTTTCAACGTGGGCCACGAACTCTTCGAAGACTTTCGGATAGAGCAGCCATGTGACAACATCGCGATTGGATGGTTCACGCTTCAGGATCACTCGAACCTTGTCCGCAGCAACTTTGAAATCAGCCGGCGGAAGACTTTCACCAGGTCGACCCGTGACGACAGGCTTGCCACGTAGAATGCGCGACTGCACCGCTGCCGGGAACCCTCCAGGGGGTTGCCCCATCTTGCCGCTGATCAGGTCGATCACCGATTCCGGGAATGACAGATCTTTGTTCTCGTCCAGAATGTCAGCCGCTGTCAATTCGTTGGCAACCATGAACAATGCCATGTCGCCGACACTCTTGGAACTCGGCGTAACCTTGACGATGTCGCCAAACAACTGGTTCACATCTGCATACAACCGGCAGATATCAGGCCAGCGATCAGCCAGTCCCAGGGCCTTGGCCTGCTGGTAGAGATTCGTGTACTGGCCACCTGGCATTTCGTGCTGATACAGATCGGCGGTGGCTGGAAGCATCACGGTTTCGAACGGGAGATAGTACTGACGGACCACTTCCCAGTAGCGAGCCAGCGAATCGAGGTTCTCGGTCTTCAACCCCGGATTCCTGTCCGAGAACCTCAGAGCTTCGACGAGTGCATTGAGGTTCGGTTGCGAGGTGCCGCCAGACATCGGCGCAAGTGCTGCGTCGGCAACGTCCAAGCCGACATCGCTTCCCATCAGGATCGATGCCGCCTGAATTCCCGCGGTGTCGTGCGTGTGGAAGTGAATCGGAATTCCGATTTCCTGCTTCAGAGTCTTGATCAGTGTTGCGGCCGCGGCGGGCTTGCAAAGGCCTGCCATGTCCTTGATGGCGAGCATATGAGCCCCCATCTTTTCCAGTTGTTTTGCCAGGTTGACGTAGTACTTGAGGTCGTACTTCGGTCGGCCTGGATTGAGGATGTCACCGGTGTAACAGATGGCCGCTTCACAGATCATGCCGGAATCGACGACGGCATCCATCGCGACCTTCATGTTCGGCGCCCAGTTCAGGGAATCAAACACGCGGAACACATCCATACCGGCTTGAGCCGCTTCCTTCACGAACTCGACCACAATGTTGTCGGGATAGTTCGTATAGCCGACCGCGTTTGACGCCCGCAGCAACATCTGGAACAGAATATTGGGAATCTTTTCCCGCAGTTGCGACAGTCGATCCCACGGGCATTCCTTGTTGAACCGCATGGCGGTATCAAACGTGGCTCCGCCCCACATTTCCAGCGAAAAGAACTGAGGACAGAGGCGAGCGTACGCGTCAGCGATTTCCAGCAGATCATGTGTACGGAATCGTGTCGCCAGCAGTGACTGGTGAGCATCACGCATCGTGGTGTCAGTGATCATCAGCGGTTTCTGATCACGAACCCAGTCTGCAAATTTCTTCGGCCCCAGTTCCTGCAGCTTATTGCGAGTGCCAGGGGGAATTGGAGCATTCAGATCGAGGTCCGGCAACGGGGCCTGAGCCCGGTTGATCCGAGCTGCCGTCGCCGCATGCGTCTTGCCCGAATTCAGGATCGTATCCGCCAGATATGTCAGCACCTTGGTCGCGCGGTCTTTGCGGGTCGCAAACCGGAACAGCTCAGGTGTTTCGTCGATGAATCGAGTGGTAATCTCACCGCGAATGAACAGCGGATGAGTCATCACCTTGATCAGGAACGGGATGTTGGTTTTGACACCGCGGATCCGGAATTCCTGCAGACAACGTTCCATGCGTGCGGCCGCATCCTGAAAACGTCGCCCTCGTGCCGAAACTTTGACCAGCAGTGAATCATAGAACGGATTGACCACGGCTCCGGAAAATGCACTGCCCGCGTCCAGCCGAATCCCCATCCCGCTCGCAGATCGGTAGTGCGAGACGCGACCGTAATCGGGCATGAAATTGTTGGCAGGGTCTTCCGTTGTCACGCGGCACTGGATTGCAAACCCGGTTGTCCGGATGTCTTCCTGCTTTCCCAGTCCAATATCGGGATCGGAGAGCAGTGCTCCCTGAGCGACCAGAATTTGCGACTTCACGATGTCGATCCCGGTGACTTCTTCGGTCACTGTGTGCTCGACCTGAATCCGCGGATTGACTTCAATGAAGTAGAACTTGTTGTGATCCGTGTCGAACAGGAATTCGACCGTTCCGGCATTCTGATAGCCGACCGCTCGCCCGATCTTGATGGCCGATTCGCAGATGGCGTCGCGGATCTTTGAATCGAGAAACGGCGCCGGCGCGATCTCAACCACTTTCTGGTGGCGACGCTGGACAGAACAGTCGCGTTCAAACAGGTGGACCAGGTTCCCGTGCTTGTCGCCGAGCAGTTGAACTTCGATATGGCGTGGTCGCGGGATGAATTTCTCAACGAAGATGTCTGGCGATCCAAACGCCGACATCGATTCACGCTGTGCTTGTTCAAACAAACCAGCCAGATCTTCGGGCTTGAGGACCACTCGCATCCCGCGGCCGCCACCACCCTTGGCCGCCTTGAGAATCACAGGGTAACCGAGTGATTCTGCGAGCGCCTGGCCATCGGCAACGCTGGCAATCGGCTCGGAGCTTCCTCCCAGGACCGGGACACCCGCCGATTTCGCGATTTCGCGAGCTGTAATCTTATCGCCGAGTTGTTCCAGGATCTTTTGAGTCGGGCCTACAAACTGGATGCCCGCGGCATCACAAGCCTTTGCAAGTTCAGGGTTTTCAGAGAGGAATCCATAGCCCGGATGAATCGCGTCCACGCCTGCGGCCTTGGCGATCCGAATGATGGCCGGGATATCGAGATACGCCCGAATTGGTTCGCCGGGATGGCCGATCTGGTACGCCTCGTCGGCCTTAAACCGATGCAGGGCATAGCGATCTTCATGCGTATAGATTGCAACGGTGCGAATATCCAATTCGTGAGCGCTGCGGAAAACTCGAATGGCGATTTCGCTGCGGTTGGCAACCAGCAGTTTCTGAATAGGCTTCATGCGAAGAGCGTCTTTTGAATGAAGGATCGTTGTTCCAACGGTCCCACAGGATACTTCACCAGTCACCCGCGTGGCAATTCAGCGCCCGTACAAACTCGGCAATGCGTTTCATAGAGTCTGGGAAATGGAGGTCCGACAGAGAGGCATTGTTTTCGTGGAAATGAAAACCGCCCGAACGCAATGCACGCCGGGCGGTGGCTGATTTTTATCCAGAACCAGAAGTCATCGATCAAACTACTGTGAGAAATGGCAAATGGTCAGATCAGTTCCCTGATAACACCTTTTTCGACAAGTGGTTGCGGCCGCCCTGCCTGATCGACGATCGGCTTCGATCCGGGGTTAATTCCGAGGTTATGATAGAGTGTCGCGACGACTTCCTGGAAATCGACGGGACGCTGCTCAGCAACTTCACCCAACCGGTTAGTTGCTCCGATCACTTGCCCCGTGGACATTCCGCCACCTGCCAGAAATGCGCAACTCACCTTTGGCCAGTGATCGCGTCCGGCATCCTTGTTAATCTGCGGAGTTCGACCGAACTCGCCCCACGCGATGACTGTTACGTCGTCGAGCATCCCTCGGACGTACAGATCATCGATCAGGGCACTCAGGCATTGGTCGAGTTTTGCTCCGTGATCTCGGACCAATGCAAAGTTCTGTCCGTGGCTGTCCCAGCGCCCGTAACTTAACGTGACGCATCGAACCCCCGCCTCGACCAGCCGACGAGCCATCAACAATTGTTCGTTGACGGTCGGCGCACCGTCGTACTGGAACTGGTACGGCTTGCCATCTCCATATCTCGCTCGTACCTCGGCGGGTTCCCTGGACAGATCGAGTGCTTCCAGAAGCTTGCTGCTCGTCAGGACATTGAAGGCCAACTGGTTGAAGGAATCGATCCCCGTCATCATTCCGCGACCGTCCACCTCGCGTCGCATTCTGTCGAAACTCGCCAGCAGTTGCTTGCGATCATCAAGCTTTTCGACCGAGATCCCGTTCAGTCGCATATCAGCCAGCCCTTGGCCTTCCGGGCGGAAGCAGCCGAACGACGGTCCCAGGAAACCAGGAGCTCCCGGATCTGACCAGGGGACGTGCTGAGTCTTCTCTGCCAGCCCCACGAACGCAGGTACAGACGGATCAACGGGACCAAGCACCTTGGTGGCGACGGCCCCGATCGATGGATGACCTCCCAGAAACTGCAGCTCGCGCGCCGGCCAACCGGTCACGCATTGCCAAGCGTCATGTTGTCCCGTCGCTCCAACGATCGAACGAATGATCGCGCATTTATCCATCCGGGTCGCCAATTTCGGGAAGACTTCGCCGATCTGGATTCCCGGGACATTGGTGTCGATCGGCCGGAACTCCCCGCGAATCTCGCTGGGGGCATCCATCTTCAAATCCCACAGATCCTGATGCGGCGGACCGCCTCCCAGGAAGATATTGATCACCGATTTGTGACGCCCCTGCGGCTTTCCATCTTCTGCGCGTAGGACATCGGCCAGATTCAGCGAGGTAGCGCCGGCGGCCAGTGTTCCAATACGGAGAAAACTGCGGCGAGAGACGCGGTCGCAAAAACCGCCAATCGAACGTCCCAGGATTGTCAGCATGATGACGAACTCCTTCGATACGCGAAGATTCAGGCGAGGGCGACGGTTTCGGTGAGATTCCGCCGCTAAAGTGGTGGGCTACATGCCAATAATATCGACAAGACGATACACATGTCCACATTAGCGTCTGGCGAATCCACATCACTGGCAGGAAATCTCAGAAGTGAGAAGCGACGGATTCAACCGGTTTGCTGAAGGTCCATCAATTTCGCGAACCGGTCCAGAACGCAAATCTTCAGCGGAGCAAACTCAGGTTGGTCAAACTCGCCTGTTTCCACAAGATTAAAGGCTGCGACACGAGCCTCTTCCAGCAGAACCTTGTCTCGAACCAGATCTGCGACTCTCAGTGGAAGCGAACCACTCTGTCGCGTTCCCAGAACATCCCCTGGTCCACGCAGTTCGAAATCGACTTCGGCAATTCGGAAACCATCCGACGTCGATTCCATTGCGGAGAGTCTGGCCACGGCCTCGGGTGTTTCCGCATCGCTGAATAAGAAACAGTACCCTTGAAATCGGCCACGACCAATTCGACCGCGCAACTGATGCAATTGCGACAATCCAAATCGCTCGGCCTGGTGCACAATCATCAAGGTCGAATTGGGAACGTCGACACCGACTTCGATGACTGTGGTGGCAACCAGTACGTGTAAATCACCATTACGAAACGCGGTCATGGTGGCCGAGCGTTCTTCGCGCGATTGCTGCCCATGAACCAGTCCGACTTTAAACTCCTTCAGGATGTCGGTGCTGACATTCCGAAAGACCGCTTCGGCACTGGCGGTGGCGTCGACTCCCACCGGCAATCCGGCATCCTCTTCGACGCGAGGGCAGACGATATAGGCCTGGCGTCCTTCCGTCAGCCGTTCTCGGATAAAATTCCAGACCTTGGTTGCAGCGGCCTGCCCAAAGATCCGGCTGGTCACAATCCGTTGTCTTCCTGGAGGAAGTTCGTTGATCACGGTCAGATCGAGATCACCAAACTGCGTGAGGCAAAGGCTGCGTGGGATCGGTGTGGCCGTCATGACCAGAACATGCGGAGCAACGGTTCCTTCCGAGAACTTTGCGCGTTGCATGACACCGAACTTGTGCTGTTCATCAATCACCGCCAGTCCCAGTGAGTGAAATTTGACGTTGGCCTGGATCAAGGCTTGAGTTCCCACGACAAGTTGAGTCGTCCCCGTAGCGATTGCTTCCAGAGTTTCGCGTCGATTGGCGGCGGTTAGCTGTCCGGTCAAAATGCGTCGGTCAACGCGACTTTCTCGCAAAAGGGCATCCACTGTCTGCCAATGTTGTTGCGCCAGAACTTCCGTCGGAGCCATCAGAACTGCCTGTTGCCCGGCCGCGATGGCAACCAGCATTGCATACAAGGCGACAGCGGTCTTGCCTGCCCCGACATCTGCCTGCAGCAAGCGATGCATCGCCCGGTCGCGAGCAAGATCGGCCGCGATTTCCTGAACCGCGTGGTCCTGTCCCCCGGTGAACCGAAACGAAAACAAACGCCGGATTCTTGCATCAACCTTGGCAGAATTCGGCAGCGGAGTCGATCGCTGCTGCTTCTGCCACATCCGGCGGCGCATCGCCAGACCCAATTGAAATTCGAGCAAATCGTCAAAGAGGACTCGTCGCCGCCCCGCTTCGTATTCCTCCATCGTTCGAGGCAGATGAATTTGGGTAATCGCCTGCTTGATTTCGGGAATAGTGGCACGCTGGCGAAATGACTCGGGCAGCAGTTCTGGAACTTTGTCCGCAAAGTCCTCGACAACATTCCGCATCAGCCGACGCATTTCGTGCTGCTTGAGACCTTCGGTCAACCCATAGCGCGGAAGCAGTCCGCCGCCGGTCATCTCTCCTTCGTCGTCTCCGAGGAACTGGAGATGAGGATGCGAAAACTCCCATCGGCGCTGAGAGAACTTTGGCTTCCCGGAAAAAAGAACGCGTTGACCAAGCTCAAATCTTTTGAGCATATACGGCTGGTTGAACCAGACGCCGCGCACGAATCCACCATCGGATCGCAGCAAAACGGCGACCATCGTTTTGCCTTTGAATGTTTCTTTGGCATCGCGATCAACAACGATCCCGAATACGGTTTGAACGAGGCCAGGTTTCAGTTCAAACGCCGGAACGACGCGCGTCAGGTCGAGAATATCGCGCGGGATATTGAAGAGAAGATCGCCAGCCGTCCGCAGATTCAGTCGCGCAAGCATTTCCGCCCGTGTCGGTCCGACTCCGCGAATGTATTGCGAAAGCGTCTGCAGCGGATCTTCGGGTTGGTCGACAGGCATGACACTTCGGGGCAAGAGGCGGTTACAGGCAGATCACATAGCGACAAGGTACGGAACATGGATCATCAGTCGGAACTCGCTAGCGTCCAGTTCAGATGGGCCGAGTCGGGTTTGAGTCCAGACACTAACGCGTTGCGACCGATCGCATTCAAAAAAACTCACGGGACCGCCCATATCCTACCGATTGCCGACATTTCTGCCGAGTGAGTTGCGTAATCGGCTGCAGCCAAATCACAATCAGGCTTTGATCACGGAAGCACCATTGGAATGTGAGTCCGCGGGGACTGGAAATCGTTTATGAATCGGTCAGAACAGGCTGAAAGTTGGTCGCGCGAACGTTTGACTGCATGGCAGTTGGAACGACTGCGCGAACTCGTGACTGCGGTAATCCCCGCGAATCCGTTCTGGACAGAGAAATTTCGAGATGCCGGGCTGGATGCTGATTCCTTTCAATCGATTGACGACCTGCGTCGCCTCCCTTTGACATCGAAGCAGGATCTCGCCGTAGACCAGATGGCACATCCTCCTTACGGCCGCAATTTGACGTTTGAAAAAACGGCCTATGCCCGACTGCATCAAACGTCGGGGACAACGACGGGACAACCGCTGCGGTGGCTCGACACCCCCTCAAGCTGGAACTGGATGCTGGACTGCTGGTCAACAATCTATCGCCTGATGAATCTGCGTCCCGATGACCGGCTCTGTTTTCCATTTTCGTTTGGCCCGTTCCTTGGCTTCTGGGCAGGTTTTGAGGGAGCTCTGCGACAGGGGAATCTTTGCCTGGCTGCTGGGGGCATGAGCAGCGAAGCTCGACTGAAACTGATCCAGGAAAATCAGATCACGGTGCTGGGGTGCACACCAACCTACGCACTAAGACTCGCCGAAGTCGCCAGCGAAAAGGGAATCGATGTTGCCTCGAATTCCGTGCGAGCCATTCTCGTCGCAGGCGAACCGGGTGGAGCGATCCCCTCAGTCCGACAGCGGATCGAAGCAGCGTGGGGAGCCCGAGTATTTGATCACTGGGGAATGACGGAAATCGGACCGTTGGGGAGTGAGGCCGATGATGATCCCGGCTGCCTCACGATGATTGAAACCGCCTGCATCGCCGAAATTATTGACAGCACAACGGGACAGCCTGTTCCGGCTGGGACACCGGGAGAACTGGTTGTTACAAATCTTGGCCGCACCGGATCACCCGTGTTTCGCTACCGAACGGGCGACCTCGTGGTCGCTGATCCGATACCGCATGGATCAGGCCGAGTCTGGATGCGGCTGCAGGGAGGAATCCTGGGACGAACAGACGACATGTTCATCGTTCGAGGCAACAACGTCTTTCCGGCCAGCATTGAAGCGATCGTTCGCGAATTCGCCGACATTGCAGAGTTCCGGATCGTCGTTTCCCGCCATCGCGAAATGAACCACGTGAAACTGGAAATCGAACCAAGTCCGCATCTGGACTGTGATGTGCAGGAGTCAGTTCGAGTTCAACTTGCGAAAGCAATCAAAGAACGATTGCAGTTTCACGCCGAGGTCGTCGTTGTCGCAGCTGGTTCACTTCCCAGGTTCGAAATGAAGGCAAAGCGACTGGTTCGCGAGTGATTTAGGGCACGCCAAATTCTGCGGTAAAGCGGTCGATTTCCTCATCCGAGGCTTGCCAGCTCGGGCCTCGCGATTCGTACATCGAAATCCGCCCCAACAACATCACTAAGTCCTCCGCGAAGAATTCACGGTCAGCGTTTTCGGCGATCCAAACGGTACCGGATTCTGTAACCGCCGAAGGTTCCTTGTGAACCAGAAAACCGCGTTGCAAGATCGCGAGATACGCAGGAACAAGCGTGTTTCCAGCGTCTGTCAACGTTGGTTTCAATCGCGTATCCTCTATCTGTGAATGTGCAAGGTAACTTGCCCGCGATGTCTTCCAATCAACACGTGAACACTCTGAACCACCATCGACTGCGAGTCAAGTTGGCCCTTCAGCCCCAGGAAAACAGATCTCCGCAACACTCCCACCCTTCAAAATCTGTCTTTGACTTACATCAGCGTTCATCAGTGTTCATCAGTGTTCATCAGCGGTCCCGTCAGGGAAGTATCTGCGATCATCAAAGTCCTGCCTACCGGCGTCTGGAACCGCTGATGAACGCCAATGAACGCTGATCAATCAAGATCATCAGGAGATGAAAAGACGTACTTCATGAATCCTGCAATCCGGCGTACCATCGGCTCTCGGGATACTTCTGAATCGATTTGCGAAGATGACACGGCTGTTTTATCGTCCAGCCTCAGGATAGCTCACTTTTCAGGCGTCACGATGGGGCCGAACCCCGCCGGTTCCTTGGGGTTCGGTGCGGGGGCTTTTGCTTTGCCTGCCAGGACATCGGTCAGAATCTGCTTCAATTCGTCGGTGGTCCCGGAAAAGGTCCGTCGCAGATAGATCTCGCAATGCGTGAATGCCCAGCGGGTTTGTTCACCTTCTGTTTGACCTAAAACCTGAAACCAGGTTCCGTTCGAATACGCAAGTAACATGAATTTTCCGTTATCTTGCTTCTTCACACCAACGACCACCGGCAGATCTGGCGCAATTCGCTTCAGAAGTTGAGGGGTATGTTTCTGCTTGTCGCCGGTCAGATTGATGGGAAGTCGAGTGAATGGCCCCTTTCCTTTCAGGTGGTCTTTGACAACGAGAATGGTGGAAGGCTTTGCAGGGTCAACCTTTTCGATGATTGCCGTGAAGATGAAATCACTGTCGTCGATGAATTCCTGGAGTGGAAAGAGGTTTTGGATGAACGCATCTGCACTTGTGACTGCAATGCAAAACAACACACTTGCACACAGCGGCCTCAAGCCATGAAAACGCCCGTTTTGCATCGAAGAATTTCTTTTTTTTGAGTAACCAAACTGCTGTTATCAACAATTAAGACTGGAAGAGGTTCGAAGCACGTTCGGGCAAACCTCTCCAAAGATGTTCATCAGATCAGTCTCACGTTTTTCAATCATAAAATCAAACGCGGGCCAACGCGTGTTTGTCGCTGAGGTTACTACCTGTTGATTCGTCACCAGGTGGTAATTTGGGAGTCGGTTTCATCCCCTACTCCTCACTGAGCGTCTTTTTTGTGACGGTGGAACCGTTGCGTCTGGAAGGTTGTCGCGGCAGGACGTCGTTGACAATCTTCGTTGACTTTGGATTTCCACGCCCCACATACTGGCGACCGTTGCTGGACAGGTGCATTTAACGCATCTGGTACTTGGTCGTTACACAGGCAAGTCGATTGATGCCTTCCTTTGTGGGGCAAGACTCGCTTGAATCTTGGGGGCAAACATGATCGTTCGGGTGAATTTTCTGCACCGATATTTTCTGCAGACCTGTGCCACGTTAGGGCTGCTCACACTTCTCTCCTCCTCAGCATGGGCTCAGCCAGCACTGAAACCCGAGGAAATGGCTGTTCAGGTCCTCAACGCTGCCAATAAGGCTTTCAACGAAAAACAATTTGGCCCCGCCGCCGAACGTTATCGCGAATACCTCAAGACATTCGGCAACCAGAAGGACGCGAACCTCGCTCGCTACGGCCTGGCTCTGGCGCTTCTGGAAGCACCCCAAAAGGATTACAAGGGGGCGGTCGAGCAATTGAATCCTGTCGCCGGGGTTCAGGATTTCGTCGAGCGTCCTTTCGTTTTGTATTATCTCGCACTGGCTCAGCGTGGTCTGGGTCATGAAGCCTTGGCCTTGGGAATCGCTAAGCCGCAGGAAGTTGCCCAGCATCGGGCGGCGGCCGTGGCACAGTTCACTCCGGCCATTCAGCGGTTTGGTGAAGCTGCGACTGCCTTCATCGCTCGAACCAAGGCCAATCCCGCACCCACCGCCGAACAAATCGCAGCGGATACCGAATGGTCCGTTCGCGCTCTCTGTGATCAGTGTGAATTGCTGATCCGCATTGAAAAGATCAAAGAAGCCAATGATCTGCTGAATCCTGTCATTGCGGCGAATACGCACCAGAAGAGCAAATACTTTCCAACGCTGTTGTACCTGCATGGCCACGCCAACTTTCTGCTGAAAGACTATGTCGCGGCCGGTCGATCGATCAGCCAACTGGCTCCGTTCGCCGATCCGGTGTTTGGTGTCCATGCCCAGTATCTGCTGGCCCGTGTCCATCACGTGGCCGATGAGCGTGACGAAGCGGTCAACCTGTACGATGCCGTTATCAAGGGTTATGACAAGCAGAAGGGACTGGCCCAGCAGGCTTTGCAGAACCAGGCTGCGTTCCAGAATCAGCCGGAAGAAAAGGCTCGTCTGGAATCCCTCGTCAAGACTCCCCCAGACTACGTCAGTCGAGCCAGCTTCCATTGGGGCGTCCTGCTGTTCGAACAGAAAAAGACGGCCGAAGCCCAGGCGCGGTTTGCTACGTTTGCCCAGCAGTATCCTCAATCGCCACTGGTGCAGGAGGCTCAACTGCGGACCGGGATGTGCCAGGTGGAATTGCGCCAATTTCCACAGGGAATTCAAACGCTGCAGCCATTAATTGCCCATCCACAACTGGGTGATCGAGCATTGCTGTGGACCGGGCGAGCCCAAATGGGGGCGGCAGATCCCGCACAACCGCAACCCTATGCTCAGGCCTTGGCCGCCGCCATTACCAGTTTCACCCAGGCGAGTGACAAAGCCAACCAGCAGATTGCTCAAGACCCTGATGCGAAATTGCGTCGCGCCGAAATGCTGCTGGAACTGGGCGACTGCCAGCAACTCGCAAAGCAGTATTCCCCGGCGGCCGCCACGTACGAAATCGCCTTCAAGGAAAACCATTCGCCCGATCGCAACGAGCAATTCTTGCAGCGTCGCGTCACGGCTCTCCATTTCGCTCAACAGTTCGATCCGTCGGATCAGGCGAGTACTCAATTCCAGCAGACGTTTCCCAAGAGCACGCTGCTGCCGGAAGTCCTGTTCCGGACGGCCGAAAACGCTTACGTCCGTGGTTCACTCGTCGAACCGACGAACCCCGCCAGCAAGAATCCCGATATCGCCAAATGGTTCGGTGAAGCGGTTAAGCGGTATCAAGTCGTGATTGATAAGGCACCGGAGTTCACGTACGTCTCGCTGGCTCGCGGACGCCAGGCGCTGGCCCACTATCGGCTCGGTGACTACCCCACGGCTCTTAAGCTGTTGAGTGCCATTCCGTCTGCCGACTGCTCGGGTGAACTGGCCGTGGTCCCCTATTATCTCGCGGATTGCCTGCTTCGCAACATGCCCACGGATACGACAGATGCTCTCGCCGCCGGTCGCCAGATCGAAGTCCTGACGGCCGCCATCAAGGGGCTGGAATCGTTTGTCTCGGGCCAGGGGAATGAGCCGCTGAAGGCGGCTCCACAGACACCCGATGCACTGCTCAAGCTCGGCTATTGTTATCAGCGCGTCGCAGCCCAGATTGCGGAACCACAGGAACGAACCTTGCGACTCACGGCTGCTCGACAGGCGTTTGATCGCATCGGTCAACAATACGCCACATCGCCCCAGGCGCCCGTTGCGACTCTGGAGCGAGCCAACTGTATGGTCGTGACCAATGATATCAATGGTGCGATCAACGAACTGAACAAGTTCAAGGCGGACCCGTTCAAACAGGCTCCAGTGGCACCGTTGGCCTACCTGAGAATGGGAGCATTGCTGCGCAGCCAGAACAAGGCCACGGAAGCGGCTGCCGCATTCCAGGAAGGTCGTACCAATTACGAAAACGCCCTGATGAACGATCCGACGCGAGCCGCCTGGGCTCCTCTGTTGCAGTATCACCATGGGTTGGCGATCAAGGATCTGGCCCGTAAAGACCCTGCGAAACTCGATGTCGCGAAGCTGACCGAAGCTCGAACTCTGTTCGACAACCTGAAGCAGCGGTTCCCGAACAGTCCGCAGGCGGCAGATGCGGGCTGGCGGTCCGGCCAATGTCGACGTGAAGAGCATGCACCGCGACTGACTGCCGCAAAAGCGATTCTGGCCCGAACCGATGCCAAGCCCGAAGAGATCGCTGCAGCAACCACGCAACTGACCGATGCCGTGAAACAGTTGACGGAAACGGCGCAGTACTTCGTTGCCCAGGCTGGTCTTGCCGTTCAGCAGAAATTGACTGGGACCGAAATTCATCAACAACTGCTCTACGATGCCGCCTGGTGCTACCAATGGGTCGCCGATGTTGAAATCGATGCGGCTCGCAAAAAACTGGTCGACGAGGCCCTGAAGAAGCAGGCTGACGAAGCGGCAAAGCAACCCGCGGGACTCAAAGGCGTTGTCAATCTGCGAGTGCCTGAATTCCCTGCTGCCGTCATCCCGGTGCAGCCGTCAGAGAAACTGGCTCGTGACCAGTATGCCGCCTTGATCGCCGCTCGACCGGATTCCCCCTTGAGCATTTCGGCTCGTCTGGAACTGGCCGAGATGCAATCGCGCCGCGATGAACTCGATCCCGCCATTGCACTCCTGAATGATGCCCTGACGCAAGAGCCGACGCCAGATGTCGAAGAACGCCTGCGGATGCGACTGGGAGTCTGCCTTGTTGCCAAGAAGGATTATGCTGGTGCGTTCGCTCAGTATTCTGCGGTTGTCGCCAACGCCACCAGTCCCATTGCTCCTGATGCCCGCTTCCGAGCCGGGGAATGCCAGATTCAATTGAAGGCCTATCCGAAAGCGATCGAACTGCTGATCCCGTTCCGCGATCTGGGCCCGCTGCAGAACATCGCTGGTCTGAGTGACCGGGCTATTTTGCGGCTTGGTCATGCCTATGCTCTGGCAACCCAATGGGACCTCAGTCGTCAGGCGCACGAAACATTGATCAACCGGTTTGGCCAGAGCCCCTGGAAGCAGGAAGCCCGGTATGGAGTTGCCTGGGCGTGGCAGAACCTGAAGCAGTTCGACAATGCTGCCAATGCCTATCAGCAGGTCATCAATGAGACCGCCACGGAAGTTGCGGCGAAATCCCAATACCAGATGGCAATGTGTCGCCTGGAACAGAAGCGACTTCCTGAAGCCGCCAATGCACTGCTGGTCGTTCCGTTCACCTACGACTATCCCGAATGGAGTGCCGTGGCACTGCTGGAAGCGTCACGCATTTTCCAGGAAATGCAGCAACCCCGTCAGGCCGTCCGGTTGCTCG
The DNA here is from genome assembly GCA_037146815.1 of Planctomycetota bacterium. GTDB lineage: Bacteria > Planctomycetota > Planctomycetia > Planctomycetales > Planctomycetaceae > Schlesneria. The sequence goes on along the minus strand of JBAWWJ010000010.1, from coordinate 35,551 downwards.
AAAAGGTCATCAAAGATTATCCCAATACCGATTGGTCCAAGGCGGCTCAGGAACGCTTCGCAGGACTGCCGGTCGCCGCCAAGAACTAGCCAAAGTACACACATAACCCCGCTGGGCTCGACCCGGTTCCCGGGCCTGTGCACGACGAAGCCGGGCTCGATGGGAATAGCAGAAGTCAACGAACGGAGAAGCCGCATGTCGAAGCGATGGAGTTCACGACGGAATTTTCTATTGGGGCTGGTCCTTGTCATCACCGCAGTTGCGGCTCGGCAAGCCCTCGCCTACGTCGAAATCGCCTACACACTCGGGCGCGTTGTTCTGGAATCGACAGCAATCACGGTTCTGCGTGTCGAGAAAGTCGACAAGGAACGGAACCTGATACTGTTCCGCAAAGTGCAGGATCTGAAGGGAGTCATGGCGGGCGAAACGACCAAGCACAACATTGGTCGCGGCGGATTCCATGAACGTGAATGGAAAGCGATCATGGACTGGGCCGAACCGGGAAAGACCGCTGTCTTTTTCAATAACGGTGGTGCCAGCGAAACATGCATCGGCAACTACTGGTACCAGGCGTACAACGGTGGCGAATGGTGGAACATGAGTCACGGGGAACCGTACATGCTCCGCAGTTACGCCGGATCTCCTGAAAAGTTGGCATCGATCGTTCAATCGATCATCGCGGGACAGGAAGTGGTCGTTCCCTGCATGGTCGATGGCGACAAGAATGCCTTGCAGATGCGTACCGCCAAGATTCAGCGGATCAAGGCAAGTCTGCGGCTTCAGGATTATAACGCACAGCGTGATTTCGTCGGTTGGGGTGGCGACGACTTCCGCGCGATCGAGGGGATGCCGGGATTCACTCACATTGCCGGAGTCAGTTCTGTCGGTCCTGATGCACGCGGCGTGGCTGTGGCGGATGCCGATGGGGATGGCAAGCCCGATTTCTGCTTCTACGGACTGGGGCGAGTCTCGCTGATGAAGATGGACGGAACATCTCTCAGCGAATTGCCGCTCCCTTATTCGGGAGGAGCCCGCGGCGCCGACTGGGCGGATTACAATGCCGACGGAAAACCCGATTTGTTGCTGGCGACCTCGACTGGTCCCAAACTGCTGACCAATCAGGGAGCCGCTTTCAAAGATGACTCAGCGGTGCTTCCCAAGGAAGCCTACTACAACGTCACCTGTGCCGCGTGGCTGGACTACGATGGCGACAAGCGACCGGACATCCTGCTGGCCAACGGTTTCCTCGGCCTGCGTCTCTATCGCAACACGGGCGCCGGGTTTGAAGATCTTTCGGTCGCGGCTGGACTTGGCCCCAACGGCCTCGCCGGACGCCTCAAAGGGGATCACATTGCTGTGGCTGACATCAACAACGATGGACGATTTGACTTCCTGTTCAGCGCGGGAACAGGAGTCCTCGCGATGAATACGCCGCAAGGGTTTGTTGAACCCAAAACGGGAGCGGTTCAGTTTCGTTCAGGAAGTGTGCGACCGCTCTTCACGGATTTCGATGGAGATGGTCTACCGGAACTGTTCGTACCGCAGGAGGGAGCCAGTCGGTTGTATGCGAATCGTGGGGGCGTGCTGACGGATGCGACAGCGCAGTCGGGCGCACTGGCTCAGCCGATGGGAAATGCGATGGGAGCCGCTGCGGTCGACTTCGACGGTGACGGAAAACTCGATCTGATCGTCGGATGCCTGAAAGGGACGAACCGCTGCTATCGCAATACGGGAACAGGACAATTCGAAGAAGTGACCGAGAAGCTCGGCCTGTCTCAACAGATCTTCAATACGCGCGGCCTGGCTGCCGCGGATATCAACAAAGATGGTGCCGCAGACCTGCTGATGAATAACGAAGGACAGGAATCCACCGTGCTGCTGGGACGTCCCAAGGTCACCGCGGTCACCGTTCGCTGATGCTGGCAGAGTGACCAGATCGGCAGGACAGGTCAGTGACATGACGATTAAGTTGAGTGAAATGGAGTCGAATGTGAGTCTGCGTTCTCAAGTTTTTGCAGTACTACTGGTCGTGGCCGCATGTCCCATCACTACGCAGGCGGCGGACTGGCCGACGGCGCGCGGAAATGCAGCACGAACAGGTGCTGTTGAGAACTCCGCCGGCCCGAAGTCAGGACGAGTTCTCTGGGTTCATAAATCAACCGACCATTACATCGCCGCTCCAGTACCAGCCGGTGATATGGTGCTGGTCTCGTCACTGGCGGCATTCAACACGTCGTCGTTTCAAGCATTGTCCATTGATCCCGCAGCCGGGGCGAAGCGAGCCAGGTGGACCAAAGCGGTTCCTTATCTGAAACTCCCTACAGTCTCGGCACCCGCTGTCGTCGGCAACCTGGTCGTGTTTGGCGATGGGATGCACCAGACCGACGGGGCAATTCTGCACGGCGTGCGACTCGATACCGGTTTGCCCCTGTGGCAATACCCGGTTCCAGGGCAACTGGTTCATATGGAAGGTTCGCCAGCAATCGCGAATGGTCGCGTTCTGATCGGTGGAGGAAATGCCGGTGTCGTTTGTCTGGACCCTGGAAAACTGGAGCTGAACGGAAAAGAAGTCGATGCTGCTCAGGCTCAAGTGATTCTTGACGCTCAATGGAAAGAGCTGCAGACCAAATACGAGCGGGAAAAGAAGATCGATCCCGACTTTGCGATTCCTCCCAGTGAAGATTCTCTTCCCAAGCCCAAGCCAAAGCTCATCTGGCAGTCGGGAGCCGGAAAATGGCATGTCGATTCCTCTGTTGCCGTGGCGGGTGATCGAGTCATCGTGACGTCCGCGTTTCTGGACGTGGAAAAGATCGGAGATCGTTCGATCATCGGTTTGAAGTTGGCGGATGGCAGCGAGGCTTGGAAAACACCGTTGAAACACAATCCCTGGGCCGGACCGACAATCGCTGGCGATCTCGTGCTTGTTGGATGCAGCAGCGTCAGGCTGGAGCCACGTGATCTCCCCAAGGCTCAAGGAGAAGTCGTCGCCGTTTCATTGACAGATGGCTCGGTCAAATGGCGCAAGGAGATTCCCGCCGGAGTCGTCTCGGCAATCGCGGTCAAAGATGGCATTGCGGTCTTTACAGCAACCGACGGTTGCGTTCGCGCTTGGGATGTGGCCAGCGGAAAAGAACGCTGGAAGTCTGATCCAGTGGCTCCGTTTTTTGCTAGTCCGGCAGTCGCAGACGGAATGGTTTATGTGGCAGATCTGAAGGGGCTGGTTCAGGGCTTGAAAATGTTGGATGGCAAGCAGGTCTGGTCGCTCAATCTGGCAACGGACAGTGCGATCCAGTCTCCGGGGATGGTTTACGGCGGTCCCGTGATTGCGACGGGACGACTTTACGTGGCGACCTGCAATCTGGAATCACCCACCAAGGTTGCGACCGCCGTGGTTTGCATTGGCGACAAATAAAATTTTCACAAATCGAATTGTCATTGTGTGGATCATCACACATTCAGAGAGACGGAGTCACACCTATGAAACTGACAACTGATTCATTGGAATACCGGCTGATTCGGATGTTCGCAGCCGCTGCGATGGTGGTTTCAATCCAGGTCTGCATTCAGCCTGCGATGGCTCAAGAGAAGCCTGCAGCGATCCAGGTCGACAAGGAAAAGAAGACCGTCACGGTCGCCTGCAAAATTGCCCCTCGCAAGCTGCCAAACCTGGCCGAAGTTTATCCGATCGAAGTGATCGCAGCGGCCCCCAAAGGCCAGAAGGCTCACGAAACGGTGGTGACGTTCGAAGCCAAGCCGAGTGACATTCACAAGGCTTTGGAGAGCCTGGGGCTGAAGCCGGGCAAACCCGCCAAGGGAGAAGGGGCCGCCGCAGTGGGCCCCGAAGTCAAGATATTCCTCGACCTTCCTGGAGCAGGAGGTATCAGCAAGCGACTTCCGATCGAAAAGGCCCTGGTCGATCGCAAAACAGCCAAGTCAATGCCGCCGCTCAAGTGGATCTTTACCGGATCGATTTCCAAGCAACTCGATCCGAATAAGCCCGAATTGGTCTACGGAGCAGACAATACGGGGACGCTGATTGCCATTTTCCCTGTCACAGACGAAACCGTCTTTCAAACCAACCTGACGATGAAAGACGAACCACTGATCAAGCTGGACACGAATGCAAAAGCACTTCCTGAAATCGGTACCGACGTGTCGCTGGTGATTCAGGTTCCCTGAAGAAACGCATACGAACCCTGTTTACAGGCCTTTGGTTCCTCTTGAGATTGATTGATCATGATTCGTTCGACATCTGTCACTGCAATGCTGGTGTTTGCTACCATTCTGGCGGCGACGCAGACCGCTGGCGCACAATATCTTGCCGACCGCCTGGTCCCGCCACAGCAGGTCACGTTGCCTCCGATTCCGATGGTCGGTCAACCGGTTGAACCACGCCAGTTCGGCGCAGAAAAGATCTCGGGGCATCTGTGGTCGCTCCCATTTGGCAGTTTTCCAGGCACGTCCGCAGTACTGGCAACCGAGTCTGGTCCAGTCTCGTTCAAGCGTCCAGTGCTCGATGTCCCTACTTTGTCCAGCGAGTCCGATCCAACTCGCCCCACGTTTCCCGTTCAACCCACTGCCCCACGAGTTTTCGCGATAGGCCCGAACCCGGATCATCATCCAACGCTCGTAAGATTCCCGCTGGTTTCGGAACCGGCCACGCTGGCGGCCGAAGATCCCTCCGACAAGTCTGCTTTTGCACTGTTGACGACGGGCGTGCCATTGGCAACCCCCACTCCGATCCCCTTGCTCCGTCTCTCAATTCCTGATCCGTTCGAGCACATCCGGGCGATTCGCCCTCGCACGGCCCCAGTTGACGCGGATGATCCAGCCACCGTCCAAGACCGACCGCCACTGCAAAAGTTACCCAACGTTGAACCTCCGAAATAGCTTTTGTCGCAAAGTCTCTGGTCGGACAAACCCGCAGGCCGTTCGGTCTGCGTTCGATGGATTCAGGCCCGCACATTCAGTCATGTTCAAATAACGCGGGAGTCAATGCGACCATGGACAGAGTGATCAAGGCACTCGTTTACGTGGGGCGACTTCAGCAAGCTTTGCGAGACTTGAATGACAAACTGGGCCAAACGGGTCTACCCACTACTTTGTGGTTTGACATCATTCCGAGTGAAAGTGGCGTGCTTGTGCAGGGGTTTCTGGATGTCGAACTCCCGAACGGAAACGCCCTGAGCCACGATCTGGATTTCGTCGCGATTGGTTCAAAGTGTAGTGTCAGCTCATCCCAGATAAAGATTACGCCCGAAGGCAGCGACCTCCTCAAATCTACAGGCGAAATGGAGTGCACCACGATTGAGGAGTTGGGCTCCGCAATGTCTGCTTGCGAACGATTCATTCAGGAAATTTCGATCAGCGATCTCTACGGCGAGTCGTGTGGTTCAGACTCCTGATGAAGGTCGCGAAACTAACGTACACGTGAATTGAACCAGGTGACAGCGGAAACGATGATCAAGCCAGTGATGGTTCCAACCCCGGTCCCTTGCAGAGCCCCCAGTACCAGTCCGAATTGCGGGAGATTAACGGGCGAATCGAGCGGTATCCCGAAGACGATTCGATAGTAGTCGGGCGCGAGGATTCCTACGAGATATCCTGCAACGGCCCCAACTGACGTAAAGGCCAGAGCGCTCGTCGCTGTTATCGTGAATCCACGAAGCACTGTCATCGTCTGCTGCCTTCTGTATTCAGGAGGGATGGCCGATCCAAATCCTTGTCGTCAGAAGACCACACGCGCCGAAGAACGATGTCACGGTACCCCACGGACTTCTCTGGACCGACCGCCAATCGGCGGTCCAGATTTCGATGGCAGTTCAACAAGAATGACTTGGTCTGACTTGATGAATCGAGTACCTTGAGCTGAATCTGATTCCTTATCCAGAGCGATCGTGGAGGTCCGATGGTGATCCGCAATTTGCCGACGATTCATCGTCGATCGTTTCTGCGCAGCGCTGGTATCGCGCTGGCTCTTCCATTGCTCGACCGATTTCAGGCACTGACTGACGCTGGCGAAGGCAAATCACAAGTCCCTCAACGTATGATTTGTGTTTGTACGCCACTTGGATTGCATCCCGCCAATTTCTTTCCCGCGCAGGCAGGCAAAGACTATACGCTCACTCCGTATCTGGAGTTGCTCAAAGATTTTCGTGACGATTTCACTGTAATTTCCGGTTTGTCACACGCCGGAATGAGCCCAGGATTTGCCCACCAGGCGTCGGTCAGCTTTCTGACGGGAGTTCCAGGAGCAGGACGTCCAGGTTTTCGTAATGCGATTTCGCTGGATCAGTTTGCGGCCGACCACATCGGCAGTCAAACACGATTTCCAAGCCTGACGCTGTCAGGTGAAGGGGCAGGGTTGTCGTGGACCCGCACCGGGGCTCTCGTTCCTGCGGCCACTTCGCCCTCACGAGTCTTCGCGCGACTCTTTCTGGAAGGTCGAGCGGATGAAGTACAGTCTCAAGTGCGCAGGCTCGAAGATGGCCGCAGCATTCTGGATGACGTACGCGATCAAGCGAACACATTGCGGTCAGATCTCGGTTCGGACGACCGTGAAAAGCTCGATGAATACCTGACGAGCGTCCGTGAACTGGAACAACGACTCGTCAAAGATGAACGTTGGGCGAAGACTCCTAAACCAAAGGTAACCGTCGCCCCTCCGCAGGACATTCCCAATGCCGCGGACTTGATCGGACGAACACGGCTCCTCTTCGATCTGACTCACTTGGCGCTTCAGACCGATTCGACGCGACTGGTCACGATTATGCTGGCTGGCTCCACATACGCACCACCTATTCCCGGAGTGACATTGGGGCATCACGACCTGTCGCACCATGGAAAAGATCCTGGCAAGCTGGAGCAGTTGCGAATCGTGGAAACGGAAACAATGAAGACGCTCCGCGAGTTGCTTGGCAAGCTGAATCAGACGAAAGAAGGAGATGATCGCTTACTCGACCGGACAATGGTCTTCCTGGGAAGCAATCTCGGTGATGGAAGCAGTCATTCGGTCAAGAATCTGCCTGTACTCCTTGCCGGAGGAGGATTCCGCCACGGGCAACATCTTGCATTTGATCCTGCCAATCCACCGCCGCTCTGTAATCTTTATGTCAGCATGCTCCAGCGACTGGGGATCGAAACCGACCGATTCAGTTCGGGGACAGGGACTTTGACGGGGTTGGAGATGAAGCGGGCCTGAAATTGGCGATTGCTGATGCAAAGTCGCTCGTGGCGCTTGCACGCCCGGTCAAATTCGGTTGTATTGTCCACTCGACTCGTGGTCCATCTCCGCATTTGACAAGGATCTCAGGTAATGCACGGTTTCGAAACCGCAGGCCCCGCCAAGGAAGACGCCCCCGCATCCGGTCCCTGGTGGAAGCAACTGAACCGATATCACTGGTTCGTATTTGTTGTCGCGGCACTTGGATGGCTGTTCGACACGATGGATCAGCAACTCTTCACACTCGGTCGCCCACTGGCGATGGTCGATCTGGTCAAGGCGATGCCCGATGAAACTCCCGAAGCACTCAGCCTGCGTCAGAAAGAGGCGGGTGGGTATGCGACATCGATTTTCCTGATCGGTTGGGCCACCGGGGGATTGTTTTTTGGCGTTTTGGGGGATCGCTGGGGTCGCGTCAAAACGATGCTGGCGACGATCATCATCTATTCGATCTTTACGGGGCTCAGTTCGTTTTCGACGGGGCTGTGGGACTTCTGCCTGTGGCGATTCCTGACGGGATTGGGGGTCGGTGGCGAATTCGCCGTCGGGGTGTCGCTGGTGGCAGAAGTCATGCCCTCTACGGCACGACCACATGCTTTAGGACTGTTGCAGGCCCTGTCAGCCGTCGGGAATATCACAGCGGCCGTGATCGGGATGGTCGGAACTGGCTGGAAAACGATGTTCCTGATCGGAACAGCTCCCGCCCTGCTTTCATTGCTCGTTCGACGACGACTGAAGGAACCTGAGCGGTGGCAGTCGGTTTCTGCAAAGGATGGGGTCGCAAAGCAACTGGGATCCTATAGTGAACTCTTTGGGAACCCTGAACTCCGATACCGCGCGTTAATAGGCTTGATGCTGGCCAGTGCAGGAGTGATCGGGTTGTGGGGAATCGGATTTTTCACCGCAGACCTGCAGCGCGAAGTCTTCGGCCCGGTCGTGAAAGCCGAGGGATTAAAGGGCGATTTCACACGAACCCTGTTTACTTTCTTCACCGGGAAAGCGGCTGATGGTGCCAATCCAGGCGATGTCCTGAAGTTCCTTTCAGGGCTGACACTGCTGTTGCAGAACATCGGCGCGTTTTTCGGGATCTACCTGTTCAGTCACGTCAGCCATTACTTGGGACGTCGCCCGACATTTGCCATCTGTTTCCTGGGGGCGATGTTTTCGACAATCAATGTCTTCTGGAACCTGGGCCGATTCAACGGGATCAGTGACATTTACTGGATGGTCCCGATCATGGGCTTCTTCCAGTTGTCGATTTTCGGGGGATATGCGATTTACTTCCCAGAGCTGTTCCCGACACGACTGCGCAGCACTGGAACGTCATTCTGCTACAACGTAGGACGGTTTGTTGCGGCAATCGGGCCATTTACGCTGGGGAAGTTGATCAAGCATACCTATGGTGGATATGCCGGAGCACTTCCGTTTCGGTACGCGGGCGCAACGATGTGCGCCATCTTCCTGCTTGGCTTGCTGGCACTCCCGTTCGCCCCCGAAACCAAGGGAAAACCTCTCCCCGAATGATTTTTTGGTTGGCTTCGCGTGATAGCACCTATCAACGCGTGAACAGCCGGGACGAGGGATAGTCCCGGTATTGAGCTGCATGTTTGTCGTTGGGAAAATCGCCTGACAAGGCGATAAGCACGACGGGAATCAGGAATTCTGATTCCCTCAAGTGCTGACCTGCTTCGAACAGGTCATTCTTCCTATTGTTCCCCTCACTCCCATCGGCCGCACAGACCACTGTAATCAGGCACCTGGACGCATGCGCACATATGCCGCCAGGATCTCGTACAGATCCGGCGAAACCTGGATTTCTTCGTCAGCGAAGTCGTCCAGCCAGGCTCGATTCCTGCGTGCTGCGTCGAGCAGTGCACGGGAAATATCAGCCAGACGCACACTGACAGGCTGCTCCACAACGGGGGTCGCAGTTTCGTCGCCAGTAAACAGTCTCAGGCGGTGTCGCATCATTCATCCCTGGTCGAGGCGACAAGTACAATAGCTCGTCCACAATGGACAGCCAAATCCGGTGCCGTGCGCAGGGCGCACCGCATGGTGGGAAGATCGGCGTTCGAGATCCTCTGCCTTGATAAAATTTGACGAATAAAGGGGTGACAACTGTAAATCCGACGCCGTCAAACAGTTTCACGCCAAGCACTTCCAGCAAAAAACGCCGACGATTTCGGCCGCGATTGCCGCCGTTATGCAGTCGCTGTACATCGGTTCGGCGGAATCTGCGTTCGAGAACGGACGCATCGGCGGATGCTGCCCGCATTTCCCGTTTTCAAATCTCTGTCTGGAAGCCAATTCTGAGCCGTGAGGCAAGACTATTTCCGCCCACGGCTCGTTTTCGAGTTCGACCCATCAGTCGGAACGCGACGCATCGATTTCTCAAAAAATCGCCAAAAAAAATTTGCCACTTCGAATTCCTGACATAGGTTGAAGGTGTCGGCGATTTGGACTGCGAATCCCGCAGAACAAGTGAGCCGACGACCTACAAGTTTGGGGTGCGGGAACGTTGGTGAGCGACGCGGTGTAGCGACGCTCGAACGAGCGTTCCAATCGATAATTGTAGCAGTCTCTGGTGCGGGACTCGATAATCGTTTGGCAGAGAGAGGGAGACCATGACCAAGTTTGTGAACAGCGTTAAGAATTTCCTGGTGTCAGAAGACGGTCCAACCGCCGTTGAATACGCCATCATGCTGGCGTTGATCGTCATCGTCTGTATCGGTGCTGTCCAGAGCATCGGTAAGAGCGCCAATGCCAAGTTCGGTGCCGCTAACACGGCACTGAACCTCTAATCCGCGATTGTCGGATTGCAAATTCAAAATCCGTCCAACTGGTGAGAAATCCTGGTTGGACGTTTTTTTTACGTCCAGACAACGGGGTTCGATCATAGTGCGACTGAATCGCATGCGAGGCGCTTTTCGTCGTGAATGCAATTTCAAAAAAGAATGTAAAAAGAATTTGCCACCCCGGATTTCTGACCTAGGTTAAAGGTGTCGGTGTCAATGAGTCTGCGGTGTCCCGAGAGAGCATTGAATTCGCAAGATGGGTGCAAGAACGCTGTCGAGCAACGTGGTGTAGCGATACTTCAGGCATGCGTTCTTATCGATAGTCGTTGCTGCCCTTGGTGCAGGGCACGGCGAATCTTACAGGGAGAGGGAGACCATGACCAAGTTTGTGAACAGCGTTAAGAATTTCCTGGTGTCAGAAGACGGTCCAACCGCCGTTGAATACGCCATCATGCTGGCGTTGATCGTCATCGTCTGTATCGGTGCTGTCCAGAGCATCGGCCAGAGCGCCAACGGCAAGTTTGGTGCTGCCAACACGGCATTGAACCTCTAATCGCCCGAAACGAATTCGCATCCGCCCAACCGCAGCCAGCAACGGTTGGACGGATGGAATTTACAACAGCGAGCCCCGGAACAGCGGGCTCAAATCTGAAGGATCATCGCTCATGTTTCCATTCTGGTGTGAAATGTCCGGCAGCCAGCTTCTCCAGTGGGTTTCCAGCGCCGTGGTGCTGCTGGTCTGCCTGGTGAACCTGGCCGCGGGACAGCGGAATGGCTGCTGACGCGAATTCGCGTGTTAGCAAATGCGGAAGCCGGAGGCTTCCCGTCTCAGTTACCCTCACTTGTTCAGAAAGGTTGGAACATGGACTGGCAACAGTTCTTGCTCTCTCATTGGGAAGTCAAGCTCGTCTCTGCCGTATTGATTTTTGCGGCAATCATCGACGGGAAGCAGTTGAAAGTTCCCAATTGGATTACATTCCCAATGGTCCTGTCGGGCCTGCTGTATCATTCCGTGGCGTCTGGCTGGCACGGTGCCGGCGACAGCCTGAACGGAATCGTCTGGGGACTCCTCTGCCTGCTGCCACTGTACGCCGTTGGCGGAATGGGTGCCGGTGACGTGAAATTGATGGCCGGGATCGGTGCCTGGCTCGGTGCCACCACAACCTGTTACGCGTTCGCCGTAACCGTCGTCGTGGGTGCTCTGATGGCAGTCGTCATGATCCTGACGAGCGGACGCGTGATGCATCACGTCCGACAATTCGTTCACATCGCTTACGAAATCATGGTTGTCCGCAACCCACGTCAGTTGTTTGCCACTGCCAAAGAACGCAAGCCAACCATGTATCTGCTCCCTTACGGGATTCCGATCTGCATCGGCTCGATCATCTACTTCGTCTATGCCGGTCTGATCTGACCTGAAGGACAAGTGATTTTTGATCTGAATCACTGATTCGCTTCGGCCCGCAGGTTTTTGCCTGCGGGCCGTTTCTATTCGTAGACACGAATTTCGGCGTTTGCCGCGGATTCGGCGAATCTCTCCAAAACCTTGAGCTATGTTTGCAAATATGACGGCATTTTCGGGAACTCACGCATCCAAGCTGACCAGAACATTGTCAGTTACGACCGTTACAACCGATACCACCGTTAAATGCTGAAGAGTTTGACTTCTGCCGGTCGATCATGAGCTAGTAGGCGCGGTACGTACCGCGGAAGACTGACCGGCACGAGGAGATTGTTGAGTACAACTCATCGGTGAAACCACACCGAGTTTCCAGAAGCGACTTGTCTGGGAACATTGGCCCTCGGCCACGACACTTCCTGCGGAATCGAAACCATGAAAAACAAATCACTGATGCTGCTGATGGTCGCCGCCGGCTGCGGGCTGGTCGCGATGCTGGGTGTCCGGCAATTGATGTCGAGAAATAACGAAGCTCCGGAAAAGACTCGGATCCTCGTCGCGAGAACAGATATTGAATCGGGTGTCCCACTCGACAAGACCAACGTCGGGTTCAAAGAGTGGCCGAATGACTCAATCCCCAAGGGAGCGATCCTTACGGAAGAAGAATTCGCAGACCGGGCCTTGAAACATCGTGTCGGACCGAATCAGCCAATTCTCACGACCGAACTCGGCAACAAAGGGGAGTTTGGATTGCAGATCCAGATTCCAAAGGACATGCGACTGGTAACGGTTCCAGTCACGGCCACAATGACCCACAGCGGACTGCTTCGTCCCGGTAACTTTGTCGATGTGAGTGCCGTGATTGATATTCCTAACAAGGGCTCGGGACATCGCACCGAAGTCAAACCCGTCTTGCAATGTATTCAGGTCTTCGCTGTCGGAAGTTCGGTTCTGGGGTCGGAAGACGCGAAGGACTCCAAAGTCGCCGACGTCAAGAACGTGACATTCCTCGTGTACCCATTGCAGGGTCAATTATTACAGTTGGCCAACAAGCAAAGTAACGGTGCACTTCAATTTGCGCTCCGATCAGGTTCAGACAAGAGTCTCGTGAACTCCGAAGACCTGTCCGATTCGTCGTTGTCACTCCTTGCCAATTCATTGATGGGCAATCCCGACGAACCCCAGTCGAATGCGACCAATGTACCTAAACCCGAAGGGGCCAAACCAAAGTCTGCATTCCGATCCTACCTTGCCCCGGAAACATCATCAGCGATGACAACGGTCGGCGAACAGGCTGTTCGACCAACCTGGAAGATCGAAATTTTCCAGGGGGATCAGCGAGTCGTTCAGGAAATCGAATTGCCGGATGAAAAGCCCGCAGAAGCAAACACGAAGCGAACGTCAGCGTCATCAACGGACTGGGCCAGTCCTGTACTGAAGTTTTTCAGTCGCCGACAAAAGTCGACACCTGAAAACGAGCAAGAATCACCGTCAACAACAGACGTGCGTCGGAAGAAGGGGGCCTCACCCCAGACAGACGATACGGCACAAGGAACGGAATCCACAGAAAAGAAATAGGATTACGTCGTTACATCCAGGAATACACATCAGCCGCTGGCTAGCCCACGGTTAAAACCGGACGATAACGGGTTCCGGCTGATCGATCGAAACCGAGAACCAAATCGTAACGCGGAATACATTTGAAATTTGAAGACTAAGACTGATCGCTGAAAGCTTTCCACCGTGCCAGGGCGGGCACGACACATCGAATCAAGGGGTGCAGGGATGCCATACAAACTATTCTCAAGCCGCGCGGTACGTTGGTACTTGCCAACTGTCTTCCTGTGCGGCTTTTCTTATTGCAGTGTCTTCGCTGACGAAGCACCGTCGAAAGATACGATCAAACAGGTCGATGCCTCGACGCGCCGTATCGAAGTGCGTGATTCAGACTCATTGGTCCTGCAGTATCCCGACTGGCTGAAGCAGGTAAAGAGTCTTGATCCCGCAGTCATGCGAGTTTCAGCCGTTCGTCCAGATCGCCTGAAAGTGCAGCGAGTGGCCCAGGGGACAGCCAAGCTTCAGGTCCTTGATCGCAGTGACCATCGGTATTCGCTGGAAATTGTTTTCCAGGATTCGACAGGCCAGCGGTGAACTGAAATTTTCGGTCGACGCTTCATTTAGGGTCTCCAGGGCGTTTTCAAAGTCGAGGGTATTCGGATGCCATCTTTTACATCCATCCGCCGTGCAGCCAGTCGCTGTCTGATTGCAGCCGTCTGTGCTTCGTCCCTGGGGACCGCCGTCTTCGCAGATGAGGCACCACCGCGCATTCCACCCGGCGAAGTCGTCCAGATCGTTTCATTGAAGACTGCGGTCGAAGTGACCGAGCGGACGGCAAAGGTCATCGAATTCAAAGAATGGTTGACTCAAGTCGATGGATTTGATCCGAAGGTGATCAGCGTCATTGCTCTGGACAAGAACAAGCTTCGGATTCAGGCTCTGGAACAGGGCGTGACGACGATGATCGTGACGGACCGCAACAAGCAGGTTCACACGATTGAAGTGTTTGTTTCCGGGGATGCCCGGCTTTTACAGTCTGTGCTGAATCGTGCTTTTCCGAATTCCGCGATCCAGGCAACCATGTTGCGAGGTAATGCCGTTCTGCTGCGAGGCTGGGTGACCGACGCTCAGCAGATTGCCAGCATTACGGAACTGGCTCAGTTGTACTCACCCAATGTCGTCAACCAGATCAAGGTCGGCGGCCCGCAGGAAGTTCAGTTACGAGTCAAGGTTCTGGAAGTCCAGCGATCCAAGCTGCGCCAGTTCGGCCTGAACTTTGCCGTGTTTGGCAAGAACGTGGCACTCGCCAGCGTCCCTGGTCCGATCACCCCGCTGACCGCTTTGACGGCGCCGATTGGTGGCATCCCCACAGCAACGATCGCTCCGACCAGTGGCGCACCTCCGTCCATGGGACTTGGCGTTACTGGACATGGATTTGGATTTGAAGGATTCCTGCAAGCATTGAAAACCGAAGGATTGCTGAAGATCGCTGCGGAACCTGTGCTGGTCACACGCAGCGGCGAGGCCGCTCAATTGGACAATGGCGGGGAATTTCCGATCCCGGTGCCACAAAGTCTGGGGACGGTCACTATCGAGTGGAAAGAGTTCGGCGTGATCTTGCAGGCCTTACCGATTGTCATCAGCCCGACTCGGTTGCGACAGCAGGTCTATGCAGAAGTCAGTGAAAAAGATGTCGCGAACCAGATCACCTTGAATGGCACAACAGTTCCGGGGATTACTCGTCGCCGCGTGCAATCGACTGTCGAAATGGATTTTGGGCAAACTCTGGTGCTGGGCGGCTTAATCAGCAACCGCATCACTGGAACGATTCAGAAGACGCCTTTCCTGGGGGAACTTCCTGGAATCGGTGCGGCCTTCAGTAAGAAGGAGTACAGTCAGTCCGAAGTCGAACTGATCATCATGATCACTCCGGAATATGTCAGTGCGATGCAGGCCGACCAGATGCCTCCGATCGGGCCAGGTCGTACCACCACATTTCCGACAGATCGCGAACTTTATCTGAAGGGGCTGATGGAAGTCCCCAAGATCGGACCTGACTGCGACATGCCTGGTGGTGCTTGCGACCCAGGAATTTCGGTCAACGTTCGTCCGGATGCCCCGTGGCAGGGAGCCCCGACTGGATACCACCCGGCGACACCGACTCTGGCACCCACAGCGGTTCCAAACGGAGGTGGAGAAATCACTCCAGCACCAGGAAGTGGTGGGTTAATTGCACCTCCTGGAGTGAACTCGGGCGATGCACTTCCACCGGCTCCCAAAGGGGACGGCGTGACGTCGCGGTCAACCGGAAACTCGCGATTGACCAAGTCGATCCCAAACCGATTCGATACCACTCCGCGCGGTAACACCGATCAAGCCGCCCAGGCAGGATATAAGGCCAGTAACAAACGTAAGGACGATGCCGTCGAACCGGCGTCCGCCAAAAAGGGAGTCGATTCCAAGCCGATCAAGTTCTAACCAAGGGCAAGGGGCGGCCCCTTGACGCCGATTCGAGCTGTCGCTCGAAGGTGGAAAGGCGCTCACGTTGTTCGCTTGTCGATGGGCATGAATTTGTTTTTTCAGAAGAGCAGGAGTCGCCAGACGCTGTTGTGTTTGGCCGAGTACAGCAAGCATGTGGCGGCGTTGGGGTGGCTGCATGCTATGGTTAAGTTGTGAGAAGTCGGTCGATTTTCAGGTTCGCCATCAAGGTTTCCGACGGTAATTTTTCCGTTTGTCCGGCGACTTTCGTCTAAATGAGGTCACAGTTTCATGAAAAGCGTCATCCGGCTCGCGATCGTCGATCCGAACGACGTCACGCGACATTCGTTGAAGACACTCCTTCTTGGAATCGATACCGTCTGGCTGGAAGCCGAATGTTCTCGTTACGACGCATTCAGTGACGTGCTGATGCAGACGCAGCCTGATATCGCACTCGTCGCTCTAGATTCCGATCAAACTCGTTCCATCGAATTGATTGGTTCCATCCATCAAAATCATCCTGCCTGCCAGATCCTGGCCATCAGCGGACATCAGGAAGGAAGTTTGATTCTTCAGGCCGTTCGCAACGGCGCGAAAGAGTTTCTAACGAGTCCGCTCAAGCTCGAAGAATTCCTGGCGGCTCTCGAACGAATTCGGCAGACAGTCAACAAGAATTCAGGCGACGGTACGGTTCGTTCCAGCCAGGTGATCAGCGTTGCCGGGGTCTCGGGGGGAATCGGCTGTACGTCTCTGGCAATCAATCTGGGGTGTTGCTTCGCGCAGCAGCCATCGCGCAGTGTGGCGATCATTGACCTGGACCTGGCGCTGGGGGATGCTGACGTCTGGCTTGATATCATTCCTGACTACACAATTCAGGATGTTGCCGACAACATCAACCGCCTCGATTACGCGTTGTTGAAGCGGTCGTTGACCAAACATGATTGCGGGGCGTTCTTGTTGCCGCGTCCGGTGGAAATGGAAGACCATCCCCCGATCGGACCCGATGAGCTGCGCCGCGTGATTTCGCTATTGAAAGCGACCTTCAGCCACCTCGTGATCGATCTGAGCAAATCGTTCAACGCACTTGATCAAGCGGCGATGGAATTGTCGGACGTGATCCTGATCGTCACACAACTCGATCTGCCATCCTTGCGAAATGCTGTTCGCCTGATGCAATTCTTCAAGCGACGCCAGGGGTTGTACGATAAGGTGAAGGTCGTCGTGAACCGGATGGGACTGGACGACAACACCATCAGCCTGAACAAGGCACTCGAAACACTGGGACGTGACATCTATGCCACGATTCCGAATGACTATGCAACGATGATCGAAGCCCGAAACAATGGGGTTCCGCTTGTGACACAAGCCCCCAAAGCCCGGGTGACGAAGAGTATCATGCAACTCGTGCAGAGTCTGGATGGGCCTGGCGAGCCAGAAGAAAAGACGGAAGAGAAGAAGCCCCAGAAAAAGGGTGGGCTGTTCAGTTTTCTCGGATCAGGGGGACGATGAGCACCGAATGTTGTCGTTGCGGCCGGGGGGCACGCGACGCGACAATTCCGCCTCGTCAAAGAAACCCGGCCACCTTGGCCGGGTTTTCTTTTTTGGCTCGCCGCAGATCTTGGTGAATTCCCGTGTATTCACATGGGAAATCCGTCCTTTGGTCTGGTGCCGCGTCACGACGAGTTTTTCAGGTTCGATCCATCTGCCGCAGCGAGCTTCGTTTTAGTGTTGATATTAGAGAAGAGGAATTTAACGCAGAGGCGCCAAGGCGCAGAGGCGCAGGGGGATTGCGAGTTTCGGTTCTTACGTTTGCGTCTCTGCGCCTCTGCGTTAAATTCTCGTCTGGCTCGAAGGACCTGAACCGGAGTTGAATCGGAACTTTCGATAGCCGATCTTCTGACCAAATGCACGACATTTACAGTCGACATGAAATGCCAGTCTCGATCCGGTATGCGACTCGCAGATCCCTGTCGGCTGGCCGGGGCCAGTTAACAATGTCGTTCGGCGGCAGAGGCGATCAGAGGAACCATGCCCAATCACATGAAATTTTGCGGCTGTAAGATGTGCCGCAGCGGCATGCGGTCGCGGATGGCGGCTCACATCCGGCGGGTGGTTCGAAGGTTTCGCCAACGGGCCAAGCTCGCGCTGAGGCGGGGGCAGGACCCGTCGGCGAGCATCGGCGTCGGGCGGACCGACTGACGCTGAACAACGCGGTCAACGGGAGCGGCGGCTCCACCCACTGAATCGGAATTCCGACTACTTCCAGTCAGTCCCTCCTGTTGCTCTGCAACCCAGACATCCAGAGCGATGTCTGGGCCACCCTGCTCGATGGCTCGTGTTGGCGATTTTTTGATGGAAGCAGACCGAAAGCTCTCGTCGTTGCCGGCACCAAATATTTCGTGTGCGAATCCTGCCAAAGACGCTGCGGGGCGACCTGTTTTACTGATTTCAAGTGAGGTTTCGGATGCCCGTGATTCTGCCTCGCTACTGGTCTTACTGCGTCCCTCAATGCCCCGTACTACGGGGCATTGAAAGATCTGTGGGGCCATCCAACACAACTTTAGATTTGACTTTCCCGAGGATCTCGCGGACGGTTTCGAGATACAGACGGTTGAGTGTCAGGTTGCGCGAGACGGCGTATTCGCGACCACCCATGCTTGCGTCCTGTTCGATCTGTTTGACCAGTTTTTGGAAACGGTCGGCCGAGCCCTGGGCCGCGGAAATCATTGAACCACGCTGGCCGATCGCCGTGTCGACGAGCTGACGTGCGTCGGCCTGCGATTCTGCCAGGCGCTGTTCTGCATAGGCTCGAGCCTCGTTGATGGATCGCGCCAGGTCAGCACGCGCGTTGGAGACATCGAGGAATTCCGCTTTCACGCGTGGCGGTGGTTCGGCGCGATCGATCGTTACCTGTTCCACGTCACAGCCCAGCCGCTGGTTACGGGCTGCGGTTCGGACCGCGATCAGCAGTCGATTGTTGAGTTCCGCCAGACCCTGCGTGTGCACGAAATCAACGCCGCATTGAGACACCAGATCCGTCACCGTCGTTTCGACCAGCGATTTCAGTCGTCGTTCTGGTGCGGTGCTGCCGTACAGCCATTCGGCTAGAAACTCTTCGGAAATTCGATATTGAACTCCAATCCTCAACTGCAACAGGTTCCGGTCACCAGTCAGGAATGTTGTCGGTTGATTCGAGGCCGACGAAAGAAAAGCATTGGCTTCGTCGGTCGCTTCACCGAGTGTCATGGTATGCACGGCATTCAAGTTGACTCGATCGATCTTCACCCAGGGCCAGGGAAGATCGTAATGCAGACCACTCGTCCGGACGGGAAACACGGCACGGCCGAAGCGGCGGACGACACCGACCTGATTGGCAGGAACCGTAAAAATTCCCGTCATCAAATAGCCAGCCAACATGAGTCCGGCCGCGATGCGCAGCGCCAGCCGCCTGGATCCGGGAGCAGAGGGGCCACTCATGGAGCGTCCCCGGCTGGCTTCCTGGGTTCGTTTGCAGGTTCCAGCGCCGACGGCTGTGAGTCGGGTCGGGGCTCAATGACTTTTGATTCGCCCCCCTTCGACTCTGGGACAACCGCCTTGCTCGCTGTCGGCGGAATACCATCCACCAGCAATTTCAAAAGACTGTTCGAGGCGGACAGGATCAATGTGGTCCGTTCATTGAGGATCTGTTTATAGGCTTCCAGCGTTTGCACCGTCGCGGCGAATTCGGGGTCGCGCGCGTGTGCTTCGTTCAGGATGCGGATCGCGTCGGCATCGCCATCACCACGAATTCGTTCGGCTTCGGCGTTGGCTTTGGCGAGCAGTTCACCGGCCTGTCGATCTGCCTGACTGCGGATCATCCGATTTTCGGCCAGACCAGCGCTGCGATAGCGTTCGGCAATCTTCTGACGTTCACTGCGCATTCGTTCAAATACCGCTCGCGTGTTTCCAGCGGGAAGATTCAGGCGACGGATCCGAACATCGACGATTTCGATTCCCTGTCGGTCGCGGAGCGAATCCTTCTCGTCGGTCCGTTGCATCAGCTCGCGACGAATTTCGGCTGAGACTTTTTCGAGTGGTCCGGTGGAATCCGTGGGGGCAGCTTCGGAATCTGCAGCACCCAGCAGTTCCGAAAGTTCACTGCGGCCGATCTGCTCGGTCAGAATCGATTGCAGGCGACTGGAAAGTCGTGCTTCGGCGATTTCGATCGTTCCCAGACTTCGGAAGAACCGAACGACGGGATGAGCTGCCAGTTCCTGAGATTCACCGTCACTCACCTTCCAAAGGACGTACGCTTCGACCGTGACATTCTTACGATCATGCGTAAAGGCTTCACGACCGGGTGGAGACAGCAATTGCAATCGCCGATCAAACCGGCGAACCGTTTCGACCGGCCACGGCCACTTGAATTGCAGACCACGTTGTTCGGGGCGATCATAGACAGCAACAATCCGGCCAAACCGTTCCACCAGAACGAATTCCGTTTCGTCGACGAAGAGGATGGCGGTCGATGCCAGCAGACAGAGGACAATTCCAATCCCCCAACGCCCCGTTCGACCGAGTTGATCGAGGATCGTGGAAGAGTTCGCAGATTCGTTCGGCAAGGGCGCGGTCAAAGGAAAACCAATCGTTTGGTACGTCGTCGCGGGTGATGGTCAATGTTGATCTGGCAATACTGTGATTCTAGGGAGGCTACGGAACCTGACGCAATCCGTATCTACTCGCGGTGCGCGAACTTCGGGCGTATACTGTGCGAGATCCGTGTGTCAAACTGTCGAGGAGAATTCGATGCTGCCGCTGCTGATTGCCCTGTTGACCGCCCCCCCTGTGGAAACTGATACCACTGCCGAAGGCAAACATCTGGCAA
This sequence comes from Planctomycetota bacterium, assembly GCA_037146815.1. Lineage (GTDB taxonomy): Bacteria > Planctomycetota > Planctomycetia > Planctomycetales > Planctomycetaceae > Schlesneria. The sequence continues at coordinate 15,236 of JBAWWJ010000010.1, read as the reverse complement.
ATATCCGCCAGGTCACTTCGGGATTGCCCCGGGCCGGCGAAGGCTATTTTTCTCCGAAGGGAGACATGATCGTTTACCAAGCCTATCCGGTCGGGTACCCGTTCTATCAAATTTACGTCCAGAAACTGGATGAAAAGACGCCGAGGTTGCTCAGTACCGGTCGCGGCCGAACGACCTGTGCGTACTTCTCACCCAACGGTGAAAAGATCATGTTTGCGTCCAGTCACCTGGACCCGGAAATCGACCAGACGGAATTGAAAGCTCGAGAACTTGCTGCCAAAGGAGGCCAGCGACGGTACATGTGGGACTTTGATCCGCACATGGACATTTACGAAATCAATCTGAACGGTACGGGCTTGCGTCGACTGACCGACACTCCAGGATATGACGCCGAAGGGAGTTACTCACCCGACGGCAAGCAGATTGTTTTCACGTCATCGCGTGATGGTGACCCCGATCTGTACATCATGGACGCCAATGGATCAAACGTCCGGCAGTTAACGAATGTCGCCGGTTATGACGGCGGGCCGTTCTTTTCACCCGATGGAAAATGGGTCATCTTCCGTTCTGATCGCCACGAGGAGCATATGCTGCAACTGTTTGCCATTTCTGTAGATGGCAAAACCGAAGTGCAGCTCACCAACAACCTGAAACAGGTGAACTGGTGCCCATATTTTCATCCGAGTGCCAAATACCTCGTCTGGTCCGGGGCAGACTACAGCAAAGGCCCCATGTCGGCTCACTTTAATCTCTTCACCATGGACCTGAACTGGGCGAATGGGACGGTGGCGGCAGGTGAGGTCCGACAAGTGACATTCAGTACTGCGGCCGATGTCCTGCCTGTATTCAGCCCCGACGGCAAAAGCCTGATGTGGACGTCAACGCGAACACCGGATGGAACCAGTCAACTCTGGATGGCTGACTGGCTGCGAGCGAAAGAGTAGTGCGCGGTCAAGTCTTCACGAAGTGTTCGAAAGGGTTGACCGGGTTGTCTTCGCAAAACCCCGGGGTTGCATCACACTGTCACCTCAAACCCGCGTTTCCGACAAATTCAATCAGATCTGACGAAAACGGCGTACACTTCGCCTGTGGCTGGCGAGATTGAGGCCCGTTCACGGATTCACGATGGAATTCGCCAGCGAATTCGACATACTCTTCGCGTCTATCTCATTCATCCGAAAACGTTTACATCATTCATCGCAGCGGAAATTCACCAAGATGTCAGATCTCGTCAGGTACTGGAAACGACTCACATGCCTGTTACTGGTCGCAGTCGTTACCGGATGCGGTTCCAAGGCAACAGATTCCGAGACTGCGCCTGGTGAGGGGGGCGGTGCGGAGGCGGCAGCCCAAGCTGGGAAAAAGGTCATTATTCCCATTCGGCACGACGTGAAAGAGCTGGAAGGACATTGGGTGATGGTCGTGACCGGCCAGGATCGCCGCGACAAATACCTTTGGATCGTGAATCTGGCCAAGGGACCTGAAGGTAAGATTCAGGCTGAAATTATTGATTCAACAAGCGACAACTCTGCAAAAATCGAATCGACGACGGTCGACGGTACGGCTGTCAAATTGACGATGAAAAACGGTAATGCGGCGTTCGATTTCCAAGGCGAATTCAGCAAGGGAGCGATTCGCGGTACCGTCGCCAGCGGGAGTCAGGAAATGTACCTCGCTCGTCTATTGCCGACGTCGGGGTCAAAATTGTCGGACTATCTGGAATCTGCACTCCCACCCGCTGCAGATGTCTTCGAAAAGGCATTCCGGTCGATGCAGGCTCAGCCCCAACCCAAAGTCATTTTGCGGTTGGCCAGCGAACACCCGATCAGTCCCATCTCGTTGGAAGCCGCCTTCGGTCTGCTGGCAATGCATGCCAAGGCAGGCTTTGATGATGACACGTTACTGGAAATCATCAACAAGTATCTGGAACTCTCCAAGACCTGGGGAACCCGGATGAACACCAATGCCGAGTGGATTACCGCTCAGCAGTTGATTTCGTCGGGACGATTGCCGGCAGAAGCGATCAAGCATGTGAACGCGGCAGAAAAGCTGATGGGTGAAGCGGGGACGGCCTTGAAGCCTCGCTTCCAGTCCATGCGTGACCAGGCCGAAATTCAAATCGCGCTGGGAAAGAGTCGTTCGAAACTGGACGAGGATCGAGCCAGTGCCCACGAAGCACTGAAGGCCGCCCTCGTCAAACAGTCGTACAACTGGGATATCCTTGCCGCTCTGGGAGATTACGCCGCAGCAAACAAACAACCAGAAGCGGCCATCGACTACTATGCCACGATTGTGGCAATGCCCATGCTGGAACATTTGGTCATGGCCCGACGCCTGGGCCAGCCACCCGGCGAACCCACCCCGACCGAAGTGCTGACCAAACTCTGGAAGGAACACCACGGTAACACAGACGGGATGGAAGCCCATCTGCAGAAACTTTACATGGAAAAGATGACCGTTCTGAAGTCGGAAATTCAAAAGACATGGCCAGTTCCGCCAGAAGCGGGTGATCATGTGTCACTCATCGAATTTTTCACCGGGGCCAAAAGTCCCCCAGCAGTCGCGACCGAAGTGGCACTCGACGTGATCCGGACAACCTACCCCGCGAATCAGGTGGTGACGCTCCGGTATCATCAACACAATCCTCAGCCGGACGGCCTGGTCAATCAGGATAGCGAAGACCGATTCGCATTTTACGAAATGTCAAAAACGCCGACCGTGACCGTCGATGGTGCCATGCTCGATCCTGAGCAGGCCCCGTATCGCGGCTTCCTGCAGTTCAGCGGAACGGCGTACTCGCTGTTGCGAACCGTTGTCGATGAACGTATCCGGCGCAAAACGCCCATTCGAATTGCACTCGCCGGAAAGATGGAAAACGGCGAGTTGTCTGTCAGCGCCGAGGTCTCAGGAGCGACGGAAGAACAACTCCCGTCGTTGCGATTACGACTGGCACTGGCCGAGGAAGATGTTCAGGCACCGACGACGATTGGAATCCGCAGTCATGCAATGCTGGTTCGGGAAATGCCCGGTGGCGCACGAGGAGTCGCACCGAAAAAGGGGGAGCTGAAGTTCTCGTTTTCGATGCCTTATGCCGAATTGCAACAGCACCTGGACGACTACCTGAAGCAGTATGAAGCCGGCAACAAGATTGAGATCCCTGCAAACGAAAAGCCGCCGATTTCAGGCCCGCTGTATCTGATCGCCTGGGTCCAGAATGACAAGGCAGATAATGAGCACCCTGAGGTTGGTCGAGCAATTCTGCAGACGGCGATCATTCCCGTCGCAGGCCTGGGGGGCAAGACTGTGACCACTGCCCCAACGACGGCAGCGACCGAATCGACGACGCCCCCGGCCCCCGCGCTTCCCGAGTGATTCAGGTTGATGATATCCTCTGGCATGCCTGATCAATTTGCCTGGCGATTGCCACTTTAAAAGACGAGGCGTAGCCTCTGAACGGCCTCATTGGGAAGACGATTCCATGCGATTCACGAAAATGCACGGTGCTGGCAACGACTACGTCTATGTCGACTGTTTTGCCGAGCCTGTTCCAGCGGATATTCCTGCAACTGCCATCTCGATCAGTGACCGCCATACCGGTGTCGGTGGGGATGGTCTCGTTCTGATTGGTCCCTCTGAATCCGCAGATGCCCGGATGCGCATGTTCAACGCCGATGGAAGCGAATCCGAAATGTGCGGAAACGCCATTCGATGCGTGGCCAAGTACGTCTACGATCGCGGAATTGCCAGGCGTTCGGAATTGAAAATTGAAACGGGCCGTGGGGTTCTGACCATGAAGTTGTCGACCGGAGGCAACGGCAAGGTCGATCGCGTGACGGTTAACATGGGCAAGCCGATTCTGGAAGCGGAACGGATCCCGACGACGCTGCCAGGAAATCCACCGCTCAACGTACCGCTTGAAGTGGCCGGACGAGTCATTGACGTTTCCTGCATTTCAATGGGAAACCCGCATTGCGTGACATTTGTGGACGAGGTCAATGACGACTGGGTTCTGAACGTCGGGCCGCAGATTGAACGTCATCCTGCGTTTCCTCGACGAGTGAACGCCGAATTCATCCAGATCGTTTCTCCCTCTGAATTCATCATGCGAGTCTGGGAGCGTGGCAGCGGAGAAACACTGGCCTGCGGCACGGGTGCCTGTGCGTCGGCCGTTGCTGCAGCACTGACGGGAAGAACCGGACGCTCGGTCACTGCACACCTTCGTGGTGGCGATTTGTTGCTGGAATGGTCGGCCGATGGAGACGTCTTTATGACAGGCCCGGCCGCAGAAGTATTCAGCGGCGACTGGTCCGCCAGTTAAATCTGAGGCCGCGATTGCTGAAATCCGTTGAAGGTCAGAATGCAAGGGATCTTGAGTCGCTCGTCAAGAATCTTGAGGACGCGCCATGGCTGCCGATGAAGCCGCAGTCAGGCCTTCGTCTTTGTTACCTGCGTGGAGTGCCGCCGGCGTCACCCATCGCAAGGCGGTATTGCCAGCAACCAACGCATTGAGAGTCGTACAGACGGACTAATCCTCAATTCCGGTCCAGATTTCGCCTGGTCCCGAATCTACTGACCGGAATTCGCGTTCCTTCAAGCCGCATCGGGATTTCCGAGCTAACGTTGCGGAGATTCTCCCTCGCCCCGAGGAAGAGAAGTACCTGCTTTGTTTCAAAGGATTGTTCCGTGGGTTCTCGCCATTCCCGATCACAGCAAACCTCTACGCCCGTCAAATCGAACTCCGTTTCTTCCAATGGATCAAACGAAGGTGTCGAAATACGCGGCGAACTCACAAATATTGAAAGACGCCCCGTCGTTGCCGAAGCAGATCGCTCCAAAACGCACATTGCCGACGATCATGCGGTCTCTGTCAACGGGCCTGTCGCGGTCACGCAGAATGTCTCGATGGAAGAGACCACGAGTGGTAGCCAATTTACGATGCCAAGTCTGTCCGGACATGCCGATCCCGCAATCATCGACGATTTGCATAAGCAAATTGAGGGGAAAAACGAACTGATCGCGGCACTGGTTGCCGAATTGGAACAGGTCGTTGAACAACTCGATCGCGTCAAACGAAACGGAACGGACCGTTCACGCGGATCCTCAACGGCTCCAGGCTTGCCTCCCGAAGTCGTCGAAGAACATCAGCAGGTTCTGGGAGAATTGCAACGTTTCGTCCAGCAATGGGAAGAGATGCAGGCGGCCAGCGCACTCGTGCGTATTGAAGCCGAACTCTCAGAACTACGCTCAATGATGTCCAATGGCTATCGTGCCGACGTTCCCGCAGGTTCCGCAGTGAATCTGGAACTGGTGATGTCCCGGTTGACGGTTGAATCGACGACGGTCGAACCTGCGCCTTCCCAGAGTTCCAATTGGGAAGCCATGAAGCGGCAGATGCTTGGGGAACCTGAGCAAGTCGCGGAAGAGCCGGCTGTTGAAGATGACCTGTCTGTTCTACTGGCGGGTATCGCAATTCCCACTCCCATCGACTTTGATTCCGCGTCGGCCGAGGCGTTGAAACGTGCGTGTGCCGAGCGTGACACATACATCGTCCAGATGACTCGCTGGGTCCGTACTCACCGGGCCGTTAACGTCCCCGAAAACTGGGAAGAACTGCAAGGAGTTCCAGACGAATTGCAGCGGCAGGTTGAACATCTGTCGTCGCGATTGGAAGAACAGGTTCGCCTGGCGGAAGTCGAGATGTCTCTGGAACGCGCTCGCTTGTCGCGAGAGAAATCTCAAGTCCAGGCTGATCGTGCGATCATGGAAAAGCATTTGAAGCGTCTTGGAATCTCATCGCTCGATGAACTCGAAGACATCGCCGTCAGCAGCAGTTCGACAGGTGATCGACGCTGGATGCGATTCCTTGGTGTGAATCGTAAAGGATAATTGAATGCACGCGTGATCTGACTCAGGCACGCGCGACGTGCCGTTTGTTCCACGACTGCACGCGTAAAGAGTGAACAGATTTTAATCTCCACTGGTACGTTCTTCGCGCACTCATCGAACACGCGGATTCTGTTAAATCATCGGATAAACGGGATTGCCAGAGGCTTGAAGCGTTGCCCCCGCCGGATGCATGTCCGCCCAATGCTATTCGCCCTGACGCAAACCGCAGGGCCAATGCCTTTTTGAAGCTGGGCACGATGTCGGGTGGGACCAGTGGCGCTTCGCCGCGCCGGCCCATCATCAATTGTCGACATTTCCTTATGGTGGGCCGGCGCTCGAAGCGAGCTGGTCCCACCCTTCATTCAAAAAGCCGATTGCCCTGACGCAAACCGTTCACAGCGTTGAGAATCGGGGGGATTCTCGGTAGAATTTCGGCCGCGGATGTTTCTGTGACAACGGCTGGGTGCATGTCGCCTCAACCTGTTTCAGAGGAACGAGTTGCTGCACGCATTGTAGGTGCGGCAGGACCGCTGGACTGTCTACGCGACCAAGGAGTTCTCGCTTGTCTACTGGTGACGGAACCCCACCCGATCAAACCCCGACTTTTACCCCTGCTTTTGACGACGGTGCTGACATTCATGTCGTACCGATCGCGATTCAGGACGAAATGCGTACGAGCTATGTGACGTACGCAATGAGCGTCATCATCAGCCGAGCGCTTCCGGATGTGCGCGACGGTCTGAAGCCGTCTCAACGCCGTATCCTCGTGGCAATGAACGACTTGAACCTCGGGCCGAGTTCCGGCCGAATCAAGTGTGCCAAGATCTGTGGTGATACGAGCGGGAATTACCACCCCCACGGCGAAGGGTCGGTTTATCCGACGCTCGTCCGTCTCGCTCAGAACTGGAACATGCGCGAAGTTCTGATCGACAAGCAGGGGAATTTTGGATCGCTGGCCGGGATGCCCCCCGCAGCCATGCGTTATACCGAAGCCCGCATGTCGTCGGTCGCCGCCGAAATGCTCGACGATCTCAAGCGAGACACCGTCGATTACGTTTTGACGTACGACCAGCGGAACCGTGAACCGGTTGTGCTTCCTTCGCGGTTCCCGAACCTGATCGTAAACGGTTCGAACGGGATCGCCGTCGGGATGGCAACCAGCATTCCGCCCCACAACCTCTCCGAAGTCTGCGACGCCATCGTACGCCTGATCGATGATCCAGATTGCACGCTCGACGACCTCCTTGAAGCGATGCCGGGCCCTGACTTCCCGACCGGGGGCGTCATCTGTGGTCGCTATGGAATCCGCCAGGCGTACATGACCGGGCGTTCTACGATTACCTTGCGTGCCCGGACACGGTTCATCACCGAGAAGAACACAGACATCATCGAAGTCACCGAGTTTCCGCATCTGGAAACGCGTGACCGCATCCGCGAGAAGATTGAGCAGATCGTCAAGGACGAGCGGATCAAGGGGATCTCCCGCGTCACCGACTTAACCGACCGAACGCTGCCATCGTGGCAAACCTGTCTGCATATCGCTCTGAAGCGTGATGCCGACAAGGAAGTCGTGCTCAATCAACTCTTCCAGTTTTCACCGCTGCAATCCACTGTCAGCGTGATTCTGCTGGCACTCGTCGGGAATCGGCCGAAGCTGTTGACGCTGAAAGAAATGTTGGCGGAATTCATCCGACATCGGATTACAGTCATCCGCCGTCGTACCGAATTCCTGCTGGGTGAAGCCCGGAAACGCAAGCACACGGTTGAAGGCTTGCTCATTGCTCAGATCAACCTCGATCTGGTCATTTCCACGATTCGAAGTTCGCCGAGCCGAGCGGAAGCGAAAGACCGCCTGCAACTGATCGAAGTTCCCGGCCCCATGATCGCTCGCGCGGTCGGTGATTCGGCTTTCGAAATGTTCCAGGAAGAGTACGGCGTCAAGGAGGCGTACACGCTCTCGTCCAATCAGGCCGAAGCAATCGTGTCGATGCAGTTGGGATCGCTCGCGAATCTCGAACGAGAAAAGCTGCGCGATGAACACGGCAAGTTGCTGACGGATATCCGAGGTCACCTGCATTTGTTGTCCGACGAAGCGAATATTCGCGCCGTCGTTCGCAACGACATGCTGGCGATGCGTGACAAGTACGGCAACAAACGCCGCACCGAAATCAACGAGATCGAACTGGGTGACGTCAACCAGGAAGACTTGATTCCCGAAGAGCCAATGGTGGTGACGCTCTCGCAGCGGGGCTATATCAAGCGGATGCCGCTGAATACGTACCAGGCGCAGCATCGGGGCGGGCGAGGCATCACGGGGGCCAAAGCCGACGACGAAGATGCGATCGAACATCTGTTCGTCGCCAGCACACACGACTGGCTCCTGTTCTTCACTGACAAAGGTAAGGTCCTGTGGGAGAAGGTCTATAACCTCCCGATGCAGAGCCGCACCAGCAAGGGGCGAGCACTTGTCAATCTGCTGTCGCTTCCCGAAGGGGATCGCATCAGTGCGTGCGTCACGGTCCGCGAATTCGATGAAACTCGCTTCCTGATCATGGCGACCCGCAAGGGCTTGGTGAAAAAGACTCCGTTGTCGGCGTATAAGCGTCCGACCAAGGGGGGGATCATCGCCATCAACCTGCGTGAAGGTGATGAACTGATCCAGGCAATGTTGGTCTCGCCCGGCGACAACGTGATGCTTGCAACTTCCAGCGGCATGACGATCCGGTTCGCGGAGTCCGATGCACGCAGCATGGGCCGGAATACGAGCGGTGTGAAGGGGATCACCCTGACCAAGGGAGCCTCAATCATCGGCATGATTCTGGCCAATCCGACGATGAGCCTGATGACAGTCTGTGAAAATGGCTATGGAAAGCGGACGCCAATCGGGATTGGAGTTGTCGAAGGGGAAGAAGCTGTCACCGATGACGCTCCACCACCGGACGACGAAACACTCGAAGAAGGTGCTGTCGCCGACGATGCCACAGCAGAAGATACCGTCGAGGACGAAGTGGACGTTCCGGACGAAGCCGTTGCGGATGAAGCCAGTGCTCCCGTCAAGGGCTATCGTCGCCAACGTCGTGGCGGAAAGGGTTTGAAGGACATCAAGACGACTGACCGAAATGGCCCGGCCGTCAGGATTCTCGCCGTTACTGACCAAGACGAAGTCTTAATGGTCACAGCCGTGGGCAAGATCCAGCGCATCCGCGCCGGGGACATCAACGAAATTGGCCGAAACACTCAGGGAGTGCGAGTCATTCGCCTGGATGAAGGAGACAAACTCGTCAGCGTGGCTCGGATTCCGAGCGATCTGGTGGTTGCTCATGTGGCTGACACTCCTGACTCAGTCGCACCTGCGACAGAGGCACCAGAAGCACCGCCCACCCCAACTGAGCCACCACCGGCCTAGAACCCGGGATTGGCGACTCACTGAAATAAACGGGTATTGCGAAGGATCTTCGTGATACCCGTTTTTTGTTTGAACTGCTTCGGTCGACCGAGTCGCCCGGCATCCTGTGACATTTTCTCAGAGATATGTCCAGAACTTCATTGACGAATTGGCCCATTCAGGACACAAACGGTCTATTCCGGTCAATTCAACAGTCGACTCTGATCCGTTGATGTTCGATGGCCGAATTACGAAAACCTCAAGACATACAGCAAAAAAGCCTTGCCCACAGTATTTGTGAGCAAGGCTTTTGAAGTGGAGGATAGCGGGATTGAACCGCTGACCTCTTGCATGCCATGCAAGCGCTCTCCCAGCTGAGCTAATCCCCCAGTGAGGTGCATCAATCGACCACTGTCTCGTGCAGGAGGAGTGGTTGTGTCGAGTGATGCTTTTATTCTCGGCATGATTGCTGGCGTGACTGTAACAATTCTGTCGGCGTCAGCGAATCATGGCGGGACCATATCAGCCCCCGGTTTTCCCGTCAAGCAATTGGATCGGGTTTTTGAAAAAGTTCAGATTCCTGTTTTTGGAATTGTCTTCAGTCAGACGTCTTTGGGTGTTGGGAGGTTCGCGAAAAATACTTTGAATTGGTTTTTTCTGGCCGAAATACCGTTTTTCGTTTTGAAACGGTAAACTCGCCACCGCGTTCAGTGAACGGAGTGTCGCCGTCTGGATTTCAGTCATCAGGCGGATCGTTCAATGAACGTCGGATCGGGGAATTCTATTTTTGAGGCGGTTACGGATGCGCAGGCCGAAAGTTCGTCGAGCTGATTTGAAACCGGGCGAAGTGCTTTGCCAGTATTGCACGGCTCGCTGTTGCCGATATTTTGCCTTGCCGATCGATACCCCCAAAACCTGGGGAGACTTCGACCACATGCGTTGGTACATCATGCACGGTAAGACCGCCGTGTTTGTTGATGACAACGTCTGGTATTTGCTGGTCTACGGCGATTGCCAGCATCTGCAGGCTGACAACATGTGTGGGATCTACCACACGCGTCCGCAGATCTGTCGCGACTATTCCACCGACAACTGTGAATACGACAACGAAGGCTGCTACGACAAGTACTTCGAGTCCCCCGACCAGGTCTGGGAATATGCCGAAGCCATTCTTCCACCGAGACCTCAACCGAAAAAGAAGCGGGGCGAATCGAACCTGCCATCTCTGCCGATTCTTGGGTAGATCTCAGGTGTCAGGCCACCTTGAGAGTCGCTCAGGCCTTATTGCACCGAGGAACGCGTGTTGACTGAACGCTTGCGGCAACTGGATCAGGCTCACGTCTGGCATCCTTTCACGGCGATGCCTGCCTACGCGAAGGAAGAAGCTCCGATCATTGTCGATGCAGAAGGCTTCTTTCTGATCGACGAACAGGACCAGCGATATCTCGACGGTCATTCGTCGCTCTGGTGCAACATCCATGGACATCGAGTCCGCGCGATCGACGATGCCATTCGAGCCCAGTTGGATCGCGTCGCTCATTCGACGCTGCTGGGACTGTCGAACCAGCCCTCCATTGAACTCGCGGCGGAACTGGTCCGTCGAGTTCCCGCCGGGCTGAACAAGGTCTTTTACGCCGATTGCGGAGCAGCGGGCGTTGAGGTCGCCCTGAAAATTGCCTTTCAATACCACCGCCAGAAATCGGGTGGGCGCGAAGAACGGAATCTCTTCGCCTGCCTGGGACAGGCCTATCATGGCGACACGGTCGGGACCATCAGCCTGGGAGGAATCGATCGCTTTCACAGCCTGTTCGGCTCACTGATGTTTCCCGCCCTGCGGATTCCCAGCCCAACGCAACTGGATCAGTCGACGATCGACACATTGGATCGTTTGCTGTCTGAGCATGCTGGCCAACTCGCCGGGTTTGTCATTGAACCACTGGTTCAAGCTGCTGCGGGGATTCGAGTTCACCCGGTTGGATATCTGAAACTCGTTCGCGAGCTGACTCAGAAGTATGGCATTCTGCTGATCGCCGACGAAATTGCCGTTGGCTTCGGACGCACCGGCAAGTTATTCGCGTGCGAACATGAATCTGTCACCCCGGACATGCTCATTCTTTCGAAGGGACTGACAGGGGGATACCTGCCTCTCGCAGCGACGCTGGTCACTGATGAAATCTACGATGCATTTCTGGGTAATCCGTGGGAAGGTCGCTCGTTCCAGCATGGCCACACCTACACAGGAAATCCACTCGCATGTGCCGCGGCGCTCGCCTCGATACAACTGTTTGATGAGCACAAGGTCCTGGAGAATGTCCAGCGACTTGAAGCGGTGATGCGAGAAGAATTAGCCCCCTTGAATACTGCCAACCCGATTCAGAACTCGATCGCCCAAGTCCGCCAGCGCGGTGTGATGGTTGGTATTGAACTGGTTTGTGATCGCCAAGCGATGGAATCGTTTCCCGGTTCGATGCGGATTGGCCATCAAGTGACTCTGGCGTGTCGCCGGCGCGGAGTCATCTTGCGAAATATCGGGGATACGATTGTCCTGATGCCAGCCCCGGCAATGCCTGAATCGCTGGTGCGGAACCTCTGTCGGGTTGTGGTGGAATCACTGCATGAGGTTCTCGCAAATTCGCGACCGCTGGCAGATTGAGTTGCCGAGAATAATTCAGGGGTCGGGTCTGCGATTTTTTGATTTTCGCGGAAAGTATGTGTGGTTAGTGGGGAAGTCTTTTTCCCGCGAAAATCGAAAAATCGCAGACCCGACCCCGGCGCATAGTCACCAGAGTTTGGGTGGCGGGGGCGAATTGGCCTTGCAGAAGTCCCCGAAACGGAATGCGTTTGAACGGGGCTTCCCCGAAGCGGGTGTGCCCCCGTCCCCCCTTGTCGTGCTGGACCATCAATTCTCGACATTTCCTTTTGGTGGGCCGGCGCTCGAAGCGAGCTGGTCCCACCCTACATTGAAAAAGCCGTTTGGCCAGCCAGAACAGGTAAATTCCCTTTCATGTGTCGGGCTCACTCGATATCCTCCCTTGTTGCCCGCGAAATGTCCGGGTCTTCGTTCTTCAGCGGTTCTCGCGATCAGGAGCACGCTCATGTCCATCAAGGTTCCTCGGCGTCAATTCTTAAAATCTGCTGCAACTCTCGGCGGTGCTGTGATGGCTCCGCAAATCATTCCCAGTTCGGCGCTTGGGCTGGATGGCTTCACTGCTCCCAGTGAACGGGTCATCGTCGGAGGGATCGGGATCGGTAACCGTGGAACGTATGACCTCGGTTGCTTCCTGGAACAAAAGGACGTTCAGTTTGTCGCTGTCTGCGACATCAAAGAAGCACGACGTGTCGGTGTGAAGAAGATTGTCGATACCAAGTACGGCAACACGAACTGCGACATGGTTCGTGACTTCCGCGAAATTCTTGATCGCAAGGATATTGACGCTGTTCTGATTGCCACAGGTCCAAACTGGCATGCCACCGCTGCGATGAATGCCGCGAAGGCGGGCAAGGACATGTACTGCGAAAAGCCTTGTACGAAGAACATCGCACAAAGCCTGATTCTTGCCGAAACAATGCGCCGTACCGGTCGCGTCTTCCAGGCGGGAACCCAGCGACGCAACCTGCCTCACTTTGCATTTGCCTGCGAACTCGCTCGCACCGGGAAACTTGGCAAGCTCACCAAAGTCTTCGCTCACCCCGCCGGGATGCAGGCGATGACGAGTGGCTGGCTGATTCCCGAAAATGAGCCAAACAAGGACGTTGTCGACTGGAACATGTACCTCGGCCCCGCGGCCTGGCGCCCATTTAATGCCAAGCAACTGGATGGCTTCAACTTCGAAAAGGGTGGCGGACTTGTCGGCGGTGGCGTGCTCGAATGGGGTTCACACTGTGTCGACCTCTGCCAGTGGGCGGTCGGCGACGTCGCACCACCCGTCGAATACAATGCCCCTAAAGATGGGCAGCTTGTCGCACGGTATGAGAATGGTGTCGAGTTGATCTATCGCGAAACGGGCTGGATTCCGCTTGGGTCCTGTCCGGTTCGTTTTGAAGGTGAGACGGGCTGGGTTGAAACAGGTGACAGCGGGAAACTGGTCCTCAGTTCGCCGACTCTGCTGGCCGGACGCACGGTTGAGGAAATTGGTGGCTATCCCGCCACGTTCCACGTGCGTGATTTCCTCGATTGCGTAAAAACCCGCAGCCAGCCGAAGGGGAACGCTGACGCCGCATGCAATGCACACATTGCCTGTCATGCCGCCAACATCGCTCTTTATCTGAATCGCCAGATCAAGTTCGACAACAAGACGAATGAATTCATCAACGACGAGCAAGCCAATCGCCTGCGTTCCGAAGCTCTTCGCGAACCTTGGCGACTGTAATCGGTGAGTGTGAAACGCAAGTTTCGAATCTCGCTACGGCTGACTCGTTGTTCCATTTGTTCATTCTCCATTCGGATTCACACCATGCGACATCCTGCTTTGACCATCAGTGCCTTCGCACTGCTCATTTGTCTGTCGTTCAGTTCCACGCTGCGGGCCGAAGGTCCCAATCCTGAAAAGGAAAAGGAACTGATTGCTCTTCTTCGATCGGAAGCGCCTGCGGCCGACAAGGCACTGGCCTGCAAGCATCTGGCAGTGCACGGGACAGCGAACGCGGTCCCTGATCTGGCTCGTTTGCTCGAAAATCCACAGCTTTCGTCCTGGGCGCGAATTGCTCTGGAAGTGATTCCAGGTCCTGAAGCCGGCGCCGCATTGCGTCAGGCGACCAATTCAATCACCGGACTGCTACTGGTAGGGACCATCAACTCCATTGGGGTCCGTCGCGATGCCGCTGCCGTTGATCTGCTGATCGCCCGTCTGACTGATGCAGATGCTGAAGTCGCTTCAGCCGCCGCTGTCGCTCTCGGACGCATCGGCAATGCTGCCGCGGCAAAGGGACTGTCCCCGCTGCTTGCGACTGCACCAGCAGCCATTCGCCCGACCATTGCGGAAGGGATGATCCTGTGTGCCGAACATGCCGTGGCCGCGGGGAAGTCGGAAGACGCAGTGGTTCTTTACGACCAGGTCCGCAAGGCAGATGTTCATCGTCAGCGAACGCTGGAAGCGACACGCGGTGCGATTCTAGCTCGCAAGCCTGACGCCGGGATTGAATTACTACTGGCTCAGCTCAAATCAAATGATCGTGGTCTGTACCAGATTGGACTGAGTACCGCTCGTGAATTCCCTGGCAATGCCATTGATAAAGTGCTGGCCGCCGAATTGAGCAAGTCGGCCCCAGAACGAGCCCCGTTGCTGATCAATGCCATGGCCGACAGAAAAGAGACCGTCGTCTTGTCAGCCGTTATCAAAGCTGCGACAGAAGGCCCAAAATCCGTTCGCCTGGCGGCAATCAATGCGCTGAGCAAAGTCGGTAACGATTCGTGTGTGACACCGCTGCTGCAGATCGGCGTCGAAAAGGATGCGGAACTGGTCCAGGCAGCGAAGCAGGCCTTGGGAGAACTTCCGGGTGCCAAGGTCAACGACGCCATCGTCGCCCGCCTGGGCAATGCCGAAGGGGGACTCTATCCGTTCGTCATTGACGTCATCGGACAGCGACGCATCGTCGCCACCGCCGAACTGAAGAAGGCACTGGGCCATGCAGATGGCAAGGTGCGTCAAGCGGCGCTGGTGGCATTGGGAGAAACGATTCCCCAGAAGGATCTCGGAGTACTGATCTCGCCATTCCTGTCGGCTGCCGACGACGACGAAGCGACTGTGGCGGAAAAGGCACTGAAAACCGCCTGTGTCCGGATGCCGGATGCCGAAGCCTGTGCCACGGAATTGATCGCCGTGTTTGCGAAAGCGGATGTGCCGACTCAGGTGGCTCTGCTGGAAATTCTGTTTGCCGTCGGTGGCAAGAATGCACTGAAGACCGTTGCAGCGAGTGCCAAGAGTACCGATGCCGATCTGCAGGATGCCAGCAGCCGATTGCTGGG
>JBAWWJ010000009.1:0-71779 GCA_037146815.1 Planctomycetota bacterium | reverse complement strand
GCTTTCCCCCAGTCACCCCCTCACGCATCCACAAATTCCGCCGAAGAGCCAAATTACGAGGAACTCCGATTGCCCTGAACCAGAAACAAGATCAAATCCGACAAGTTTTGAAGTCTGCATCGGCATCAACGAACACCAACACGCGAGGTAAAGGTACGTGAATCCAACAGCAGCCAGAAAAATTCGTGATGAGATCAATGGTCAAGCAACTCCGAGTCAGAGGATAATCGCCAATGGACCAGAATACCTGCAGATCGCACGACAAGTCTAGAAGGCCTGCAATTGAACGCAGCGGATTCCTGATTTCGAATGCAACGCTCCATGGGCGATTAAGGTCAGTAAGGCTTTTGAGGGATGCAGCCGTCGCGTCGTCTCACACCTGCATGACCGAACGTCTACTTGCTGAGAGGGATGAGAATTACCGGGTGAGTAGATTAAAGTCGAGCGAGGCTCATCAAGGAACAGGCACGTCCATCACCGAGGTTCGCGTGTTCCAAGTGGGAGATAGGACAGAATTCCAAGGCAAGCAACGAGAGGTCGTCGTGAATCGGCGCGTCGCCGACCCAGTTGCTGACCACATCGACGATTTTCTTCAGCGACGCGTCAACACTCGTCGCGAAATCGCTTTCCAAAGCACGTAGTAACCGGTTCCCTCCAAACAACTCCTCAGCCGTATTCATGCTTTCGGTCAGTCCATCGCTATAGAAAAATAGCCGTTCACCCGGTTCGAGTTGGATTGAATGTTCTTCGTAGGGTGTTTCGACGATGCCGACGGGCAAACCATCGCCAGGAACATAGTGAGGAGAACCACCTGCTGAAATGTGAATCGGTGCGGGATGGCCTGCGACCGTATAACGGAACTCGCCCGAACTGGAATTCAGGATTCCATACACGAGAGTAAAATACTGTTCACTGCTGGCCTGAGCGACAAATCGAGAATTGAGTAATTCGACAGCGAGGGCAGGGGAATTCAGCGTGTACGTCGACGAACCGTCCCGACGCGACCAGAGCACTGACGAAGAATCTTTGTGGCACGCCAGACTCTGACAGGCACTGACGGCCATCAGCGAGGCTTGAACGCCGTGGCCGCTGACGTCCAGCATGTAGATACCAATATGATCATCGTCCAGCGGCAGCACATTCAGCATGTCGCCCGCGAGTTCATTGCAGGGTGAATAGTGCCACGCAAATTGGACACCGGGAATATCCTGAACACGACCCGGCAGCAAGGATTGCTGAATTTGAGCGGCGGCATTCAGATCGCGTTTCGTCCGGGCGTTCGTCTCAGACAATTGCTGATTGCGCGATTCCAGATCTCGATTTCGTTCTGCGAGGCGGCGTTCCAGATCGAAGATTCGCATGCTGGGCTGCAGACGCGCCTGCATTTCGTGGGGATCGACGGGCTTTGTCAGAAAATCATCGGCACCTTCCGCCAGTCCCGTGACCAAAGCCTTCTTGTCAGACTTTGATGTCAGCAGAATCACATAAACGTAGCCGCCAAAATCGGAAGAGCGGATTTTTCGGAGCAGTTCAATCCCCGACATCTCGGGCATCATCCAGTCCGTAATCACGATCTGGCATTCAGTCGTCTGGAGCAACTCCCACGCCTGTAATCCATTCTCGGCTGGGACAACAGAATGCCCCCATTCCTCCAACTGGAACTGGAGCAGAATTCGCGAAATTTCGTCATCGTCGGCCAGCAGGATTTTCATCGCGTGTCCCCCAACAACCCCGTACGTCCACCAATCACAAGAGGCTTCAAACCATAGCTCATCCCCGGCAGATCGCTGGAACTCGGTACGCCGAGTCGGCGACTCTTCGGAAACACGAAGTTTGCAGGCTCCTGACGCAGGAAGTTTTCGCAAAATACAACATTTTTGGCTCACCCAAGGGCTGGACGTTGCATTTCGTAAACTACGTTTCGAACAGGAATGCTCGTGCTTCACCGCACCCGCCGTGTGCTCCGACGGTGCATCCTTCGAATGACAATCCTCATCAGACATTGCTCGCCGTGCGTACCGCTGCTGATCAAACTGGAGCCATCCCGTGACCCCTTCTCACGCTGCCGTTGATACCACCTGGATCTTGTTGTGCGCCGCCCTGGTCATGTCGATGCAAGGGGGGTTCTGCTTTCTGGAAAGCGGCTTGGCCCGCGCCAAGAACAGCGCCAATGTCGCCATCAAAAACCTGATTGATTTCTGTGTCGCCGCCGCTGCCTACTGGGGCTTCGGTTTCGCCTTGATGTTCGGGGCAAGCTATTCCGGAATCGTCGGTCACTCACACTTCTTCATCGGTGAAGGAGCGGGACCGTGGACGCTCTCGTTTTTTGTGTTCCAACTCGTGTTTTGCGGTACTTCGACAACGATTATCTCGGGCGCCGTGGCCGAACGAACTCGATTTCGGACCTATCTGACAATCAGCTTCATCGTGTCTGGAATCATTTATCCAGTATTTGGTCACTGGGCGTGGAACGGTGCCGATGTCGGTCACCCTTCCGGCTGGTTAAACAGCCGGGGCTTCATTGATTTTGCAGGTTCCACAGTAGTGCATTCGGTGGGAGGCTGGGTCTCACTGGCCGCCGTGTTAATCATCGGCCCACGAATTGGCAGGTTTGGAAACGATGCCAAACCGATTCATGGTCACAATCTGTCGATGGCCACGTTTGGTGCCCTCTTCCTGTGGTTCGGCTGGTTCGGGTTTAATGGCGGCAGTACGCTCGCCGTTAATAATCAGATTCCGCTTGTTCTGCTGAATACGAATCTTGCGGCTGCGTTCGGCGGGCTGACGGCCCTGTTTCTTTCCTGGAAAATCGAACGCCGACCCGTTGTCGAGCAAGTTATCAACGGCGTGCTGGCAGGACTGGTGGCAGTGACTGCAGGATGTCACGTGTTGTCCCCCGCTGCGGCGGCGGCCGTGGGGATTGTCGGTGCGACCTTATGCTGTCTGACGACCTATTTGCTGCCGCGACTGAAAATCGATGACGTCGTCGGTGCGTTTCCTGTCCATGGAATCGGGGGAGCCTGGGGGACGCTGGCCGTCGCACTGCTCGGCGATTCCACCAAGTGGGGAACCGGGCTGACGAGATGGCAGCAGTTTCTGATGCAGGCCGAAGGGGTGGCGACCTGCGCGGTGTGGGCCTTTGGAGGATCGTTCTGTCTGCTTTGGATTCTCAATCGAATGATGCCCATGCGCGTCTCGGCAGACGACGAACGGGTCGGCTTGAATGTCTCTGAACATGCAGCCAATTCGGAATTGATTGATTTGCTTGATGACATGCACAATCATCGCAATCGAGGGGACTATTCGCGTCTTGTCGCTGTCGAGCCACATACGGAAGTCGGCCAGATCGCCGCAGAATACAACCGCGTTTTACAGCGTGTGAACAACGAAATGTGTGATCGGGCCCAAGCGGAAAAGAAGTTCCGCGGAATCTTCGACAATGCCATTGAGGGGATCTTTCAAACGACGCCCGACGGAAGATACCTGAGCGCCAACCCGGCACTGGCCCGCATCTACGGCTTCAAAACCGTTGACGAACTGACGAATGATGTCACCAATATCGCAAACCAGTTGTACGTCGATCCAATGCGACGCGACGAATTTCAGCAATTGCTGAATGCCAACGATGTCATCACGGGATTCGAATCCCAGGTTTACCGTGCTGACGGGACGGTGATCTGGATCAACGAAAACGCACGCGTCGAACGCGATGACGCCGGCCACATTATGTATTACGAGGGAACGGTCGAAGACATCACGGAACGCAAGCTCTCCGAAACATTACTGCGAGAAAAGCAGGAGGCCGAAGCCGCCAATCAGGCTAAGAGTGCATTTCTCGCCAATATGAGCCACGAAATCCGGACACCTCTTAACGGCGTGATCGGGATGCTCGACCTGCTGTCCAGTACCCCCCTTTCAGAACAACAGAAACGTTATGCTGGTATCGCACGGTCGTCGGCCGATGTGCTGCTGAGCGTGATCAATGACATCCTGGATTTTTCCAAGGTCGAAGCTGGCAAGCTGGAACTGGAACAGATCGCATTTGATCTGCAGCAACTCGCCGAAGACATTCCTGAAATGTTCCTGCATCGCGCGGCCGAGAAGCAGATTGAATTGAACTGCCATGTCCTTCCGAATGCGCCACAAAACCTGATCGGCGATCCAGAGCGAGTCCGGCAGATCCTGGTCAACCTGGTGAACAATGCGCTGAAGTTTACCGAAGATGGCCAGGTCACGATTCGCATTGAACGAGTTGCTGGCGGCGACGATATCTTCGCACTGATCCGTTACTCAGTGATCGACACCGGCATCGGAATTCCTGCCGAGCGTCTGCATCGGCTGTTCAATTCGTTTTCGCAGGTCGACGCCTCGACCACTCGGCGCTACGGCGGAACCGGACTGGAGCTGGCGATCTGTAAACAACTGGTCAATGCGATGGGAGGACAGATTGGGGTGGAAAGTGCTGTCGGGGAAGGATCGACATTCTGGTTCGAACTTCCCATGCAGGTGGTGGAAGCGAGTGCCGAACGAAAGGTCAGCCTTCCCAAGTCGTTCCTCGAATCACAGGTGCTCGTGGTCGATGACAATGAGACGAACCTGTCGATCCTGCATGATCAATTGAGCCGCTGGGGCTTGACGGTTCAGACCTGTTCGAATGCCCGCGAAGCGATATCGTTACTCCGATCGCGGCGTGAGGAAGGTCGTCCGTTTGGCCTGGCGATCCTCGACTGCGTGATGCCCGACGTCAATGGTGTGGAGCTCGCCGAACAGATTCGCCGCGATGCTAAACTTTGCAATACCCGATTACTGATGTTGACCTCACTCGACAACGGTCTGACCTCGAAGCAGGCGGAACAGTTGCGAGTTACTGTGCTGCCCAAGCCGATCCGGCAGTCACGCCTGTTCGACGCGATTGTTTCACTCGCCTACGGGACGGAATCAAACTCGGAATCGACAGCGACACAGCAACCTGCCGTTCGAAAGCGGCGTGGAGACGTGTTGATCGCTGATGACAATGAAGTCAATCGTATTGTGGCATCGGAACTGGTGATGTCCGCAGGCTTCCGAACGAAGCTGGTCGCAAATGGAATCGAAGCCGTGAAAGCCATCATTCAAAATCGATTCGACGCAGTGCTGATGGACTGTGAAATGCCCGAAATGGACGGGTTTGCGGCAACGCGGGAAATTCGCCGACTGGAAGCCGCAGGCAAACTGACGACCAGCCCAGCGAACCCGCTGCCGATTATCGCGCTGACAGCCCAGGCGGTGCAGGGCGACCGCCAACGATGCCTGGAAGCAGGAATGACCGACTATGCGACAAAGCCCATTCATCGCCAGAAGCTGCTGGAAACATTGAACGAATGTCTCGACGGCACGTTGTCACCCTCGCCGGCGGCCAGCCGTGACGAGACAAAAGTCGAAACACAGCCACAGCTCGCCGAAGTAAACGCCGAAACGAAATCAGAAGAATTACATGACCTGCCCGCGATTAACCTGGTGGAATTTACTGACCGATGCATGGGTAAGCCCAAACTGGTCAGCGACCTGCTGCGGATGTTTTCCAAAGCGAGCGACGAACGCATCACTGAACTGGGAGAGCAGTTATCCAACCGCGACATGACGCAGGTCGTACGCACCGCACATTCACTGAAAGGAATGTCGGCCAACGTGTCGGCGGTGCGAGTGCATCGAGCGGCATCACAGATGGAAGAAGCGGCACGAGCAGGATTGACCGACGACTGCCACCTGATCGAATCCCAATTGCTTACAGAAATTGAAACATGCCGGGCCGAAATCGGCCGCATACTCAAATGTACCCCGGAAGCCTCAACGGAGCCCGTTTGATGAAAATTCTGATTGTTGACGATGATATGATCTCCCAGGAACTGTTGCGCAACGTACTGGAAGAGTCTGGATATACCGTTGTCACGGCCGAAGACGGCGTAGAGGCGATGGAGATCCTGGAAAGTGAGCGGATCCGTTTCGTCATCACCGACTGGGACATGCCCGAAATGACGGGTCTGGAACTTTGTCGCCGAATCCGGACACGCAGCCATCACGGGTACGTCTACACGATTTTGTTGACCAGCCACGGACAATCGCGAGAAATTGTCGAGGGGATGACGGCCGGAGCCGACGACTTCATCGTAAAGCCATTCAACGGCCCTGAATTGCTGGTTCGAATTCGCGCCGGTGAACGAATCCTGTCGCTGGAAACTCGCGAGCTACTGATCTTTTCGCTCGCCAAACTCGCAGAATCTCGCGATCCGGAAACGGGGCGACATTTGGAACGCGTGCAGAACTATTCGCGACTGCTCGCCCATGCGATGGCAAGCCAATCGAAGTACGCCGGTGTGATCGACGATGAATTCGTGCATCTGGTGTACCAGACCAGCCCGTTGCACGATATCGGCAAAGTGGGGATCCCGGACAGCATTCTGCTGAAGCCGGGACGTTACAGCGACGACGAATTCGAACTGATGAAGGCCCACACCACGATCGGTGCCGAGACACTCGACGCAGCCCTGGCTCAGAATCCGAATGCCCGATTTCTGCAAATCGCTCGAGAAATCGCCGCCGCCCACCACGAACGCTACGACGGACGCGGCTACCCACTTGGCTTGTCCGGAAACGAAATCCCTCTCTCAGCACGCATCGTGGCGGTTGCTGATGTCTATGATGCTTTAACATCAAAGCGAGTCTACAAGGATGCCTTCGCGCACCATGTGGCGCGAAACATTATCCTGAAAGATTCGGGAACGCACTTCGCCCCGGATGTCGTTGACGCCTTTCTGGAAGTTGAATCACAGTTTCTGGAGATCCGCAATTCGCTGTTTGAAAGCGATCGGCACGATTGCAGTGCTTGTTGCGTCGGCGCCAAGTGATGTGTCAGCCAGTCCAAAAAGTAATGCTCCACCGACGGTCAAGGCGCAGTGCAAGCGAACGTATGAAGTGGCGTCAGATCCTCGCACTATGATCGCGACTGGACGGGGCATGCCTGGAGTTAGCGATTTTGACGCGTCCGAAATCGCACTGGCGACTCCAATCGGTTGACAATGCCGCCACCAAGACAAGGCAGGATTGGACTTGAATTCCGGCAGGCGTCGAATCGCTCGTGAACTGGTGCCATCGTCACTTACTCGCGCTGAGTTGAGGGGAAACGATTTTTTGCGGCGATCAAACCGGGGCCGAAGTCCTGCTGATCGCAAAGCGTAGGAAAATCGCTTCAAGCAGACTTTAGACGCGAACGGCTCTCGCCAAAATGCCATTAGTCGCGGCGGTCGTGCCCGTCGCGTAAGCACACAGAATTCAGACGCTTCACCAAAACATGGCATCTGGATGAAAAAGTTTCGGATTTCCGACGCTGGTGCAAGATCTCGATTTTTTGGAATTTTGTTTGCTATTCAAGAAATGCCTGCGTACAACACAGTCGTCAGTTCCGATGCGAATCCGCGATTGAAGTTCATTTTCTACATGTCATTTGGGGTTCTTACTCTTTAACAGTCCAATTCTGGACGGGGGGGTCTCATGCGTCGTCACGGTCGAAGGTTTGGTTTTACCTTGATCGAACTGCTGGTGGTTATCGCCATCATTGCCGTTCTGATTGCACTTCTCTTGCCCGCCGTGCAACAAGCACGCGAAGCCGCACGCAGAACTCAGTGCAAGAACAACATGAAGCAGATCGGGCTTTCTCTGCACAACTATGAAAGCACCAGCAATTGCTTCCCGATTGGATCGTTTGCTCCCTGGAATACTGTCCCGAACTGGCGTCTGCAGTTGTTCCCGTACTTTGATCAAGCCCCGCTTTATAACCGGATGGACTTTACTCAGAGCTTTGCTGGGAACGTGGTAACCACAAACACAACCGCCCTGCAGAAACTGGTCCTGGCGGCCTACGTTTGTCCCTCCAGCCCGCTCGATCCTTGTGCCAACCTGCTCAACAATTCACAGAACATTCAAACTCCGATGTACGTTGGAATCTCCGGGGCTACTCCGGACGTCGCATCGCGAACGGTGGGTTCTCCCAGCAACTACGGTGGGTTCTATACCAACAATGGAATGCTGCTGCACAATCGATTGACGCGAATTCGTGACGCTGTGGACGGAACAACCAACGTCATCATCGTTGCGGAGCAATCAGGTCGCGTCGGAACCACCGATATGCGAAGTGGCTACTATGGCGGTTACACGGGAACAACGTTTGGCGGTGCCGTTTCGGCTAGCATCCCCAATAACGCAGATTCCTGGAGCACCGGTCTGACGGGTGTGCAATACAAGTTCAACGCCCCCACGATGGCAGCCGGCTCGGACAATCCCTGGGACGCCAACACCGTTGTGAATTCCTTCCATGTTGGTGGAGTTCATGCGTTGTTGGGTGACGGTTCCGTCCGGTTCATCAGTGACAACATCGACTTTACGGTTCTGCGAAACATCTGCTCACGAGACGATGGTATCCCCGTCGGAGATTTCTGAGATTTTTATAGTCACTCGAAGGTGCTAGTAACGCAATTCGTCGAGGACTTACACTGCCGTTGTGCAAGTGAAGTCCTTCGACGTTGTTCTACGTGTCAGCCCTCCCTGATTCCCGGATGGCTGTTCACCGAAAGGAATTCGATCAATGATTTCGCGTCGAATGATGATTGTTGCCGGTTTTTGTGGTCTATGGGCTGTGTCGGGGTGCGGTGGAGCTCCTGCGAAAGAGACCCCGACAGGCGTTAAGGGAGTGGTCACTCTGGCTGGAAAACCGCTGGCCGAAGGGACCGTCAGTTTTTCGAACTCTTCGACCGGCAATGCTGCGGTCGCTCAGTTGGGAGCAGAAGGTAAGTTTACCGTGACGGGGGGCGTCGTTCCTGGCGAATATAAAGTGACGATCTCTCCGCCGACTCCAACTCCTGACAACCCCGCCCCGAAGCCATCTTCGATTCCTGATAAGTACAGGAATGAAGCGACGACGGATCTGAAAGCCAAGATTTCGTCAGGGGCCAACGATTTGAAATTCGAATTGAATTGATCCGTCGAAATCTGTTGCTGTTGAATCAGCCCTTTTCCGGGGCGAAGGATCGGATAACACGTGGCTGAATCAGGAGTCCCTTCACACTGGCTCCCGACACATTGGCCGCGTCTGATTGGATGGGGGGCGATCATACTCGTCCCCCTGCTCCTCTGCTGTGGCTGGCTTCTGCGCCCGAATCCGGGATCTCCAATTCAGGATGCAGACGCCTTACTGATTGATGGTAAGGCGAAAGAGGCACTCGCACTTTTAGACCCGATTCTCAAAATGCAGCCTCCTGACGGCTCCGCATGGTTCGTTGCGGGACAGGCTTTGAATCGCCTTAAAAGCCCTGACCAGGCAGTTGAAGCATTTCGCAAGGTTCCCTCTGATCACCTGAAGCGATCAGAGGCCTGCTTTCTTGCTGGTGACATCGCGCTTCTGCAACTCTTTCAGCTTTCCACCGCTGAAGTTTTGTTGCGTGAAACGTTGTCACGGCAGCCTGACCATAATGTTGCTCAGGGGCACCTTGCAGGCCTGTACGGACTCTGCGGTCTGACATCGCTCACAACAACGTTACGGCTAGAACGACTCTACACGGGGAAGTTCGCCGAGGTCGATTTGTTGTTGCTGGCGCTGGGAGATACTGCGGCAGAGAACGCGACGTCACTGAGCAGTTACATCAAAAGCAGCCCTGACGATCCATTGACGCTGCTGGGGCGGGCACATCAAGCCTGGCAGCAACATGATTTCGTCACGGCACAACCGCTCTACGAACAAGGACTCACCCAGCGGCCTGAACTATTCGATGCTCAGGCGCGACTTGGCCGGATCCTGTCGGAACAGACAGACCCGGCCCAATTCCTCAAGTGGCATGCTCATTTGCCAACAGGCGCAGAGAACCATCCGGAGATCTGGGCCGTACGCGGAGATTGGTCCCTGCGACAGAACGACACGTCTGGAGCCATTCGCTGCTACTGGGAAGCCTGTCGTCGCGATCCCACGCACCGTCGTGCACACCACCAACTGGGACAATCTCTGTCATTGCTGGGGGAAACCCAGATGGCCGGGGCGTTCCAGCGGCGCAATGCTTTGTTGCAGGAGTTGCTGCTGACAGCAAAACAGTCGGGGCTGGATTCCAAATCCGCCAGTGCCCTTCGATCCGCCGCTGCCGCCAACGCCTGTCACCAACCGTGGGAGGCGTGGGGATGGATCGAAGCCGCGCGACGTCGAACTTCCCAGGCGTCCGATGTTTTCCCAGAGGTCGCCCGACCTGCCAAAGAGACGCCACGTGTGCTGATCGCAGCACAGCCCGCACTGGAATTCGACCTGAAGCATTACTCACTTCCCCGTTGGTTGGAACAGTCCCCCGCCCAGTCGGTCGGCCCCGCAACAGCCGTTGTGAGTGAGGCGTCGATCAATTTCACGAACGACGCGGAACGACTGGGGTTGCGTTTCGAGTACATCAACGGAGACGACCTGCCAGGTCCCGGCATGCGGATTGTCCACTTCGCCGGGGGAGGCGTTGGTGTTCTGGACTTTGATCGGGATGGCTGGCCGGATCTGTATTTCACTCAGGGGGGGAAGTGGCCTGTTTCTGAAGCGAGTCCCCCGTCCGACGCTCTGTTTCGTAATCGGGGTGGCGAACGCTTCGAAGATGTCTCGGCCAGTGCCGGGATCAGCGAAACAGACTACAGTCAGGGTTTGGCGGTCGGTGACATCGATGGCGACGGCTGGCCTGATCTGTTTGTCGCCAACGTTGCCGGAAACTCGCTGTTTCGGAATAACGGCGACGGGACATTTTCAAACATCACGCAGGCGGCTGGCGTCAGTGACAGTGCCTGGTCAACCAGTGCAGTTCTGGCAGACTTCAATGGGGATGGGCTGCCGGATCTGTATGTTGTCAATTACCTTGAGGGCTCCGGTTTACGGGATCGGATCTGTCAACTCCCGAATGGCGGCCCGCGGGCCTGTACGCCACATGAGTTTGATGCGGCTGAAGACCAGTTGCTGCTGAATCTGGGAGACGGTCGCTTTCAGGACGTGAGTTCATCGAGTGGCATCATGGCGCCCGGCGGCAAGGGGTTGGGGGTCGTGGCGGCAGACTTCGATGGAACGGGACGGCTGAGCCTTTTTGTGGGTAACGATACGACCGCAAATTTCTTCTTTCACAACACGACCAATGATCGAGGTGGCATCCCGAGTTTCACAGAATCGGCTGTACTGACTGGTCTGGCATTCGATCGCGATGGACGGTCTCAGGCCTGCATGGGAATTGCCGCCGATGATGCAAATGGCGATTCGCAATTAGATCTGTTCGTCACGAACTACTACAACGAATCCAACACACTGTACGCGCGTCAACCGGGGCTGATGTTTCTGGATGGGACCGTTGAAGCTGGATTGCGGGAGCCGAGCCTGAAACAACTCGGATTTGGAACCCAATTTCTGGACGCTGATTTGGAAGGATGGCCAGATCTGGTCGTGACGAACGGTCACATTGATGATGAAACGGCTCGGGACATTCCTCTGCACATGCCGACACAGTTCTTTCACAATCAAGGTGGCGGTAAATTCGCCGAAGTCCCGGCAGCACGGTTGGGAAAATGGTTCGAAGGGAAGTACCTGGGTAGAGGACTCGCCCGCGTGGATTGGAATCGAGACGGCAGGGAAGATTTTGCTGTCAGCAATCTGGATAGTCCTGCGGCGTTGCTGACCAACGAATCGCCACGCCGAGGTCGATATGTAACATTGCAACTCGTTGGTACCACCTCGGCTCGCGAAGCCATCGGCGCCATCGTTCAGGTGAAGTCCGCCAATGGTTCACGAACGCGCCAGTTGACTGCTGGTGATGGATACCAGGCCAGCAACGAACGCCAACTGATTTTTGCGGTGGGAGCCGATGACGCTGTCGAAGTCACTGTCCGCTGGCCATCGGGCCAGTCGCAGACTTTTCACAGGGTGTCGAGTGACAATTGCTGGTTGGCGATTGAAGGGCGCGCGACACTCACTCGTATCAGCCACTGACAATTGCCGATGCCAGCAATGCACGAATGGCCGTGAAATCGCCATCCTTCGTGATCCAGGAGAGAACTCGCGACGAAAAGATTCGTCGCGAGTTTTATTTTTTGCCCGATCGAAACCTCTTTCAGGCTTGGCCAGTCTGCCGATCTTCAATTAGGATCGCATCATCGCCTGCAATTGGATTATCTTCCTCATCCGAATTGTGTTGGCTCACCTGCGACGTGTCGTGACTTAACGTGGATTCAAGGAATATTCGGATGCTGATGTTTGATGCCCATCTCGATCTGGCTTTCAACGCTGTTGACTGGCATCGCAATCTGGAACAGACGATCGAAGAAATCCGTGCATCGGAAGCAGCCATGACGGAACTCGGCCGCGGAACCGGGACCGTTTCACTGCCTGAAATGCGAAAGGGAGAATTGGGGATCTGCCTGGCGACAATGTTTGCACGCCTTCGGCAACTGGCTCCGTCACCCTATGGCAATGCGACCCCGGAGGCTTGTTACGCTGTTGGAATGAGCCATTTCTCGTACTACAAGGCGATGGAACGACGTGGATTGATGCGGTCGATCAAAACACGCACGGAACTGTCACGCCATCTTGATGATTGGAACGCGAACCAGCCGCATGTACCGCTCGGCTATCTGTTGAGCATGGAATGTGCCGACATGGTCCTCGATCCAGACCACATCTTCGAATGGTATGACCGTGGACTGCGAGCGATTGGACTGACTCACTATGGCGTGAATCGTTACGGGGGCGGGACCAATTCCGATCAAGGATTGACGCCGGAAGCAAAGGCGCTGTTGCGGAATATGGAGCAGCTCAAGCTGCCACTCGATCTGACTCATCTCTCGGATCTCGCGTTTGAAGATGCTGTCAACTGGTTCGGCGGTCGTGTTCTTGCCAGCCACCAGAATGCCCGCAAGTTTGCGAACTGGCAGCGGCAATTCACCGACGCACAGATCAATGCCGTGATCGAACGAGATGGTGTCCTTGGGATGGCTCTGGATGCCATCATGCTTCAGGATGGTTTTGTTCGCGGAAAGACACCTCCAACAGTCACACTTGAGGGAGTTGCCGACAATATCGATCACATCTGCCAACTGGCAGGGACCGCTCGCCATGTTGGAATTGGCAGCGATCTGGACGGGGGATATGGCACGGAACAAACTCCTGCAGATCTGAACACCATCGCCGACTTGCAACGATTGCCTGAAATCCTGGCCCGCCGAGGATACTCGCCCGCTGACATTCAGGGGATCATGCACGGTAACTGGATTCGATTTTTCAGCGAGACGCTTCCTGAATGATCGAGCAGCATTCAAATTGTGATACCTCTCGCCGACCGATGTTGGGATTTGGAGACGTCGAATGATCGATCAGCGTTGCCTGGGCAGAAGGGAGTTTCTGCAAGCTGCCGCATTGTCGAGTGCGGGGTCCGGCGTGTTATCAGGCCGCTCACTGCAGGCAGGATCATCAAATGCGATTCGCCAGTCGTCCGGGAAGGCGAAAAGCGTCATCTTCATGTTCCTGCACGGCGGAGCTCCGTCGCAGGATATGTTTGATATGAAGCCCGAGGCTCCTTCCCAGATTCGCGGCGAGTTTCAGCCGATCGCAACAAGCGTCCCCGGAATTCAGATTTGTGAACACCTTCCCCGAATGGCTCGCTGGATGGACCGGGCCGCAGTTTTGCGAGCAGTCCATCACAAAGCTGGCTGCCATAATGAGATTCCCAGTTTTTCCGGTTACGAATCTCCTTCTGGAATGCAGGAACTGAATGACCAGCATCTGCCCCCCAGCATGGGATCGGTCTGCGAATACTTGAAACCCGCAGGTCAGCGGCTGCCAGCATATGTCAGCCTGCCGAACCCGCTGGGATACCTTGGCGAGACCGGCCCCAGCGCCGGGTTTCTTGGCCAAAGATACGCCCCGATGCAGGCGGGGGCCGTCCCTGAGTTTGATACGGGAGCAAACCTCTTCAAGCGAGACGAGCCGATTCTGGTGAGGGGTGTGCCGCGCATTAATGACAGTCGACTGATCGATGGTGTGACAGTAGATCGGTTGGGGGGACGTCGAAGCCTGTTGTCGCAACTGCAACCCCATGGAACGCTGGCGGCGGTGCCGGTGCAGTATTCGCAATTCCAGAATACGGCCTTTGACGTTCTGGCCACTCCGCAGCTTCGAGATTGCTTTGACCCTCGCCATATCGACGCAAGCGTCAAGGAACGGTATGGCAACACCATGTTTGGCAACAGTGCCTTTATCGCCACCAAGCTGGTTGCGTCTGGCGTCAAGTTCGTGAATGTCATCTGGACCTGGTACAACGTGGTGGTTTCCGGCTTTCAGGATTTTGGCTGGGACACACATGAACACAATTTTCCAATCCTCAAGCGTTACCTGCCACATCTGGATCAGGTCTATTCGTCGATGATGGAGGATCTCGAACAGGCGGGACAGCTGGACGAGACGCTGGTGGTTCTGACGACTGACTTCGGGCGGACCCCCGGTGTGAACGCGACGGCTGGCCGGGATCACTGGATGCACTGCTATTCGACAATTCTTTCGGGCGCCGGAATCCGTGGCGGAACCATTCATGGCAGTTCCGACAGTCAGGCTGCGTGGCCGCTTGATGGTCCGGTTCGTCCCGCCGACATCTGCGCCACGATCTACGATCGACTCGGAATCGATCCAGACACAATCATCCAGGATCGCCTGAATCGTCCGCATAAGATTGCTCAGGGTGGCGAACCGATCGAACGGATTCTGGCGTAAAGTTTAATCGCAATTCACCTTGGCAAAGCTTCAATGGCAACAGGTTGGGGGAGGGCATCTAGCCCTGAACCCCGGAGATTTGAATGAACATCACGCGACGTAAGTTTTTGAAGGCTAGCGGGGCGACCCTGACATTGCCGTTCCTGCATTCGATGACAGGGGCGGCCGATCGATCGGTCAATGGTGCGACGCCCAGCAAGAAGCTGGTGATCATGTATATCCCAAACGGGATCGTGCGACGTTGCTTCTTTCCGGGCGAAGAAAATGCGGACTTGCCCGGGTTTATCGGGGGATTTGACGCCGACAAGATCAAGGCACAACGACGCATCGACAACAAACCCGGCATCTATCCGCTCGAATTGACTTCCACGATGCAGCCGCTGGCGGATTTGACGAACGACGTCACTCTGATTACCGGGCTGGAGCGATCCTACAAAAACGGGCAGGACGTCCATGCACAAGGGGCGTCGTGCTATCTGACAAGTATTTCCCCTCAGCAGGCCGCAGAACGAGGCCTGCCGCACCCGAATGGCCGAAGCCTGGATCAGGTCATCGGAGATGCCGTTGGCCACTCGACGATTTTCAATTCGCTCGAAATCAGTTGCAATGGCTTCACTGCCGGAAAAGAACCGATCGAGTTCGATAACATTTCCTGGTACGGGCCGGATAAGATCGCGCCATCAATCCGTGATCCCCAGAAGCTCTATGATCGCCTCTTCCTGCGAGACAGCTACCGGAAACATGTGGCGGATGTGACCGATCTGGTTCTTGCCGATGCTCGGTCATTGTCGAAGAAACTGGCTCAAGAGGATCGTCAGACGATGGATCACTTCATGGAGATGATCCGCGACATCGAAATCCGCATCGCCAAAATGCAGAAGCTGTTGACCAGTGTTGATGTCACAATTCCCAAGAACGAAGTGCTGCCGCGGGGCAGCTATATTCGATTGCAGACGGATCTGATGCTGCTCGCCTTTCGGATGGGAATCACGAACGTCTCGACCTTCATGATCGGCCCCGAGCGCTGGGATGCGACGCTGATGTATGAAGGAGTGTTCGACAAGCCCGTTCAGCACCACAATATGACTCATAATCAGCAGGGTGATGGCTACAAGGATCTGCAGAAGATCGACATTTTTCACATGCAGCAGTTCGCAGACCTGCTCCGAAGGATGAAAGAGATCAAGGAATCCGACGGAAGCACGATGCTGGATAACTCGCTGGTCACCTATGGCGCCGGACTGGGTGACGGCGCGACACACCAGTTTTACGACCTGCCGATGATCGTTGCGGGCAAGGGACAGGGGCAGATCAAACAGGGACGCCACGTCAAAATGAAAAGTGGCACTCTGAATTCCAACCTGTGGCTCACGGTCTCTCAGTTGATGGGACTGAAACTGAATTCGTTTGCCGACAGTACGGGTGTTGTCTCCGATTTGTGGACGTAGAACGCTCTCAACAGTTTCACCCTCGCACTGGTAACGGTCCCGATTGGCCGGGAATGCGAACCGAGGAACCTTCTGGCGATGTATTTCACTGACTTCTTTCGACGGTCTCTCGTGCTGTTTGGCATATCCATGCTCGCGACTGCGTGCCGTGCCGATGACGTGGAAACCTTCCTGAATCCCCTCGTGACGAAACATTGTCTTCAATGTCACGGTGGCAAAGAAGTGAATGGAGAAGTCAGTTTCAAACAGCTCACGACTTCGAGGCTGTTCCTCGCACAGCCGACGTTGATCAACCGCATGATCGAAGCGATTGACGCCAACGATATGCCTCCCGAAACGGAACCGCCGCTGGACGAACAGACTCGCACCAGGTTGCTGGCGACTCTGAAGGGAATGCTGCGCGAAGCCACGTCGGGAAAAGAGCGACCAATACAACCTGTTCGTCGGTTGAATCGCTTTCAATACAACAACTCCGTCAAAGATCTCTTCCAGCTGAAGCTCGAAGTCTTCGAATTGCCCGAGAAGTTGATGACCCGGTCCGAGAATTACCTGCACCGGGAACCGGGAAAGATGCCCGGCCGAGTCAGCGTAATGTCACATTCATTGCGTCCGATCGCAGGGCTGCGCGATGTGAAGGCTTTTCCGAAGGATCTGCGGGCCGAACATGGATTTGACAACCAGGCAAATCAACTGACGTTGTCGCCCCTGCTGCTGGACGCATTTCTGCGATTGAGCGTCTCGATCGTCGAAAGCCCTGATTTCAATGAACTGAACGTCGGCCGCTGGAATGACTGGTTTCGTGAACCAGCTCAACGGGCCGACATGCATGCCGAAGTGAAACAACGGCTGGCACAGTTGCTTTCAATCGCCTTTCGAGGCCCCGTTGATCCCGAAATCCTCGATCGATACACGGCTTATACGACCGGCAAGATGGAACAGGGCCTGCCGTTTACCGAGAGCATGAAAAAAGTGGCGTCGGCGGTACTGTCGTCGCCGCTGTTCCTCTATCGAACAGGCAGTGCCGCACAGGAGGAAGCCCCTTTCGAAGTGGCTTCCAGGCTCTCGTTCTTCCTCTGGGGAAGCGGCCCTGACCGTGAACTGCTGCAACTTGCCGGATCCGGTGAACTGATGCGTCCCGAGGTCCTGGATCGGACCATCGAGCGAATGATCGCAGACCCCAGGATTGAGCGGTTTCTGGACGCGTTTCCGTCTCAATGGATGCAACTCGAAAACATTCTTGCCGCGACACCCGATCCGCAGATTAACAAGTACTACACGCTCGACCGTGCATACCCGGCGAGCCTGCAGATGGTCCTTGAGCCTTTGTTGCTGTTCGATGCCGTCTTCATCGAAGACCGGCCGATCAAGGAACTGATTGCTCCAAAGTTCAGTTACCAGAGCGAATTCCTGAAGGCGTGGTACAACTCCCCGTTGACGCCACCGTCCGTCGACGTTGCCAGAGTCACTGAAGAAAACCAGCGAAACAGCGCGCGTCGTAAACATCTGGAAGCCGAGATCAAGCAACTTCGGTTCGAGATGGAAAACTTGATTGAACCGGTGAAGGCAAAACTGCTCGCCGATCGCAAATCGAAGTCCGGCGAAAAGTCCCCCGTGGATCTGAAACCGTTCGCCGCGTGGGATTTCAACGGCGACTTGAAGGAGTCGATTCGATCACTCGATTTGACGCCGCACGGCAAACTTGAATTCAGGGATGGGGCCGTCGTTCTCAACAAGGCTTACCTGCAAAGCCCGGGGTTGCCCGTTGATCTGAGGGCCAAGAGCCTGGAAGTCTGGTGTCAGGTCCGGAACCTCGACCAACCGGGCGGGGGCTTGATGGGAATCCAGGGTGCGGGGGATTTCTTCGATACGATTGTGATCGGTGAAAGAAAGCCACGACACTGGATATCAGGCAGCAATGGATTCGCTCGAACAGAGGATTTTCCAGAATCGACAGAAGAAACGAAGGCGGGCGAGATTCTGCATCTGGCGATGGTCTATCAGGAGGATGGCACAACTCTGCTTTACCGTGACGGCAAGCCCTATGGAAAGCCGTTTCGCAAAGGAGCGGCCACGTTTCCCAAAGAACAGAGTTTTGTCTTGTTTGGCTTGCGTCACCTCCCTGCCGGAGGCAACAAGTTTCTGAATGTCAGTATCGACAAAGCCCGCTTGTATGATCGGGCACTGACCGCCGAAGAGGTGGCTGAATCCGCCAGCGGAAACGGCCTGTTTGTCTCCGACGCCGATCTGCTGATAGCGATGACCGCGGAACAGAAAGAAAAGCGAGGATCGTTGTCAAAGTCGCTGGAACAATCCACGGCGGCTTTGAAACAGGTTCCGCCAGACCAGGATCCCGGCAAATTGCAGCAGGAGATGCAGCGTCGCTTTGAAGACGATCTGCGGAACAAGCTGCGATCACAATCGTTTGAACGAGTCGCGATCACGGACCAGCGTTACGGCGGGATCATTACCAACGCCGCCATGCTGAGTATGAATTCCGGCCCGAAAAGAACTCACCCGATCGCACGAGGGGCCTGGGTGATTGAAGTGATTTTCAATGATCCCCCGCCACCTCCTCCCAACGACATTCCTCCGCTCAACGAAGACGATTCTGCCAAGGATCTGACGATCCGCGAAAAGTTCGCCGCGCATCGCAAGAACCCATCGTGTGCCGGATGTCATTCGCGGATCGACCCGTTGGGATTCGCCCTCGAAAACTACGACATCACCGGCCGCTGGCGAGATAAGTACGAGAACGGCAAGAACGTCGACTCCAGCGGGACTTTGCTGAGAAAATATCGTTTCGAGGGTATTGAAGGATTCAAAGAGTCCCTCGTCAAAGAAGAGGAACGATTTGCCAAAGCATTCACGGGCCACCTGCTGCGGTTCGCATTGGCCCGAGAACTGACACCAACCGATTCGATCACGATCGAATCCATTGTCAACAAGACCAGGGACAACGAATTTAAGCTCAAAGTGCTGATCCGGGAAGTCGTCCTCAGCAGTATCCGATGAGGGCGTCCAAAGTCTGAAGGGCCACCAGCACGAAGCACCAATAACCAGGAACAAAGAACCAAGAACTAAGAACAGTGCTTCAGCCCTACCACTCCCTTCGCAGATCAACAACGTCGCGGATTGTGCGTTCGACTTCCTGCCAGCCGTCAGGCTGATGAATCGGTGCCAGGCCAATGGGACTCGGCGTTTCTACCGAAATGCGTTGGAAACGCAGAGAGCGCGGAGCACGCAGAGATCAAAGAAGAGGTGATCCTCATCTCCTGCCTTCTCTCAGCGATTTCCGCGTCCCCTGCGTTTCTAGTCCGAAATTTTATGAACGAACTCCGACGTTTTGATGAGGCCATCAGCCGCTGGATTGCACACGGCTGAAACCGGACGCTAGCGAGTTCCGGCTGATGGTCGAATTTCAATTTACGTCGAGATGCGTACCAGGTTTCCGCGTTCATTTGACGCATGACGCCAGCGCGTTTCGGCTGATAAAAAAGTAGCGATCGTCGCTCTACGTCATGGGCCAATGGGACTGATTTCGGGGAGCTTGTCGACACAAATACTCCGAAGGAGTTACGTCATAGAGCCCAGAGTTGCCGAGGTTCGCGGCTACCCTGGGAATGCGTGCAGGAGTCTCATTTACCCAGAATGGGTTACGTCAAAAATAATGACGGTACCCCGTTGGGGTACAGGGTGGTTTTATCGACCAGACCCAGGGTAGCTCACTTCGTGAGCAACCCTGGGCTTTAAGACGCAACTCCGTTGGAGTTGAATACACGCCTGCTGAAAACGTTTGGATGGCACCGACGTCTGACAGGTCGCCATGCCGTACAGAATCGTGAACAACGTTACCTGCCAGAAGCTGCCTCACGCAGGAGGCTGATGGCTGCTTCTACCAGCATTTCGCCTGACCCCGGCTGTGTCGCTGAGTTGGTGACCTCGTAGCTGCCACCGGCGTAGGCCGCCCGATTGGGAATGTAGATCGTTTCTACGCAATTCGATAATTCGACGACCAGCGTTGTCCTAAAGGGTGAGGCCTGTTTGATGGCCAGGCCGAGTTCGACGAAGACTTCTCCCGGCAAATAGACAATGGCAACGTCATGACCGAGGCAGATGACCGTCACTTCCACAGGCAATGAATCGCCGATTCCGGAAAAACTGCGGCTCAGACCCCATGTGATGTATTCTTCCGTGTTGGCAAACGAGTCTTTGTTGCGCCAGTGGTCCAGCATCAGCTTCTTGTACGCGGTCACATGCTCCAGAAAGTCAACCTTCTCCTTGCGCCGGGCCGCTTCTACGATTTGAATCGACTTGGCGACTTCTTCACGCGTGACATCCTGCAGCCGTAGCGGAACGATTCGTGATTTGACGATGACGTCGGGGTTCTCCAGCTTCTTTAGTGCGGGGAGACTCTTGACGATCGTCTCACCAATCGCATTTCCAATGAAATCCACCTTGTTCCGCTCGGCTCGACCAGGATCAGAATGGTTAATGTCACCGCAGCATCCTGTTCCGAATAACGAAATGAATTCGGGACCAGTTGCCTTGCGCAGTGACTGCTCGATGAAGTAGGGGTAATCGGCACTCCATTTGGCACCTCCGACGGTATCCAGATGCAGAGCAAAATTACTGATGATGCCGCGTGGAGTCCCGTCCGGTCGGCGGACATTCAACAGGCCGATTTCTGGATCTATCGGACCGGCAGCACGAACAACATCGGGATTCTTCAGATTCATCCACGTCCGCACGCTGCCATCGCGCATCACAAACCGCCTGTTGAACGAAACCGGAGTCTGCTGCATTGCCGAACCCGCTTCCAGAACAGAATTTTCGGCTGACTCGCTGGCGCGAGTGATCGCCTCCGATGTTGCGACAATCAGTTTTTCGATATACCCGGCACGGATCGGGTCTGGATTCGTCTTGTCGAGGAACCGAACCAGTTCTTTTGTGTAGTCGGGTGCCGTATGAGAATGAGTTGCCGAGACGACGATGTTTGAGACGGGGATCCCCGTTTTTTCCGATGCACGCGTCCGGATGGCTCGACCCAGGTCGGCGGAAATACCGATCAAATCGCAGACCACCCACGCGGCACTCTCTTGCGAGCCTCGGAAGACAATCGCGCGTGCCTTCAGAGGATCGATCACCCCTTCGGCCAGCCTCTCATGATAGTAGCCTGCCATGGGAAACCCGATTGGCGGAGTGATATCCGCCTCGGCCAGTCCAACTCGTAATGGCTCTCCGGCTGAAGTGACGCCGCTCAGCAAGGTCAAACCGAAAAATACGACAGCGGTCAGTAAATGAAGAATTGGCATGTGTGATCTCCCTTACGGAGCAGTGTACAGGCGAAGTCGCTTACAGAAAACGGACGCCGACTCTGTTCGGTGAAGGTCTGCGATTCGCTTGCGGATCTCGTGCAACGCGGGTAACAGTTTTTTGGGGGCTGGGATAGTCGTGGTTCGCTCCGCGAACCATCGCCGCATTTTCTGACGGCAACTCCAATATTTGCCACGTCCTCAGAAGTCTTGTGAACCAGGAAGCGTTGGTTCGCGGAGCGAACCACGACTATCGCACGCCTTACGAATTCAGGGGTTTTCAACGCTTCTCCGAACTCTCACGAGTTCGGCTATGTAATTCTTGCCGTTCAAAAGATCGTGGCACCCGCGTTGGGTGCCACGATCTTGAAAAATCATTGCCCGTGCAGAAACGTCGACTCTCATTCCGTTGCATGACGAAGAATGGTAAAACTCGCCAGCCCCAGCGCTCATTGTCGAATCGATCAGCCTGTACTTGCGACGCGGTTACCAGCGAGTCATTGAAAGCAATTCCTCAGATGTCCTTGGCGAGATTATCCTCACAGTTGTGCACTGCTGACGAAGCCTGCCTGCTGATCGACGATGGTATGACCGTCGTCAGCGGCGGGTTTGTCGGCGCGGCACATCCGGAGGGGCTGACATCGGCTTTAGAACGTCGGTTTCAACGGGAGCAGCATCCGCGAAACCTGACCCTCGTCTACGCCGCCGGTCAGGGGGATGGCAAATCTCGAGGACTGAATCACCTGGGGCACGAAGGCCTGTTACGCCGTGTGATTGGCGGCCATTGGGGGTTACTCCCCAAAATTGGCCAACTGGCGATTGAGAACAAGATCGAAGCCTACTGCTTTCCGCAGGGGGTGATCTGTCACTTACTGCGAGACATTGCGGCTGGCCGTCCTGGTTGTATCACTCACGTGGGACTCGGAACGTTTATTGATCCACGTCAACGTGGCGGACGCATGAACGACGTTTCTCCTGAAGACCTGGTGGAGCACGTGGAGTTACTCGGGAAATCGTGGTTACTCTACAAGGCGTTCCCGGTGCATATCGGGCTGCTGCG
Source organism: Planctomycetota bacterium (assembly GCA_037146815.1). Classification (GTDB taxonomy): domain Bacteria; phylum Planctomycetota; class Planctomycetia; order Planctomycetales; family Planctomycetaceae; genus Schlesneria. The sequence goes on along the minus strand of JBAWWJ010000009.1, from coordinate 49,171 downwards.
AGCCACGGCGGCAGATCCGTTCGGGAATCTGGTGATGGACGAAGAAGCCGTTCTGGGCGAACTGCTGCCGATTGCACAGGCCGTGCGGAACTGTGGCGGCAAAGTCATTGCTCAGGTCAAACGCCTGCTGGATGAACCCGCCGCACCGAACCGCGTTCGAGTCCCCGGTGTGCTGGTGGACCGGATTGTCGTTGCCAATGCTGGCGAGCATGACCAGACATTTGCCGAAGCGGACAATTCCACGTATTACACACCGCGTGACCTGCATCATCTGGACGGCGCTCGCGGTCTCAGGCCGATGCCGCTCGATGAACGTCGGATCATCGCGGCGCGAGCCTGTGATGAACTGCAAGCGGGCGCAATCGCCAACTTGGGAATCGGCATGCCCGAAGGGGTCGCGCGGATCGCGGCCGAACGTGGTCTCTTGGATACGTTTACGCTGACGGTCGAAAGCGGGCCGATTGGCGGAATGCCAGCGGGGGGGCTCAGCTTTGGTGCCTCAGTTCATCCCGAAGCGATCATCGACCAGCCGGCTCAGTTTGATTTCTATGACGGCGGCGGCCTGGATTTTGCCGCCCTGGGGGCTGCTGAGGTCGACCAGTACGGAAATGTCAACGTCTCGAGATTCGGGACACGACTGGCAGGGGTCGGCGGATTCGTCAACATCAGCCAGAATTCGCGGCGACTCGTCTTTTGCGGCACAATGACATCGGATGGATTGGAGATTGAAGTGGTCTCGGGGCGAGTCCACATTCGTCGTGAAGGTCGAATTCGCAAGTTTGTGGAACAGGTGGAACAGGTCTCATTCAGCGGTGAAATCGCTCGCCGACGGCACCAGGACGTGCTCTACGTGACAGAACGAGCTGTGTTTCGTCTGACGTCCGATGGGATGCAATTGATTGAGATCGCACCAGGAATCGATCTTCAGCGTGACATTCTTGATCAAATGGCGTTTCGTCCGATCATTCACGATGTCGCAATCATGCCAGAACACCTGTTTGTGCACCCGTAACACGGAAAGTTTTTCCAATGCCTGAAAAAATCAGGACCAACTTCCGATTCCAGACTGACACCAATGCTGTCGCTCGTTTAGAATCCCGTGCAGAATCGTCAGCAGTGTCCCGAGCCGCTCGCGGCCATTTCCGTTGCAGGGAGATCAGTCAACATGACGCATGAGACCATCGGTCGACCGATGGAAATCCTGCTCGTTGAGGACAGCCTGACATTCGCCCGAATGGCAATTCACGCGCTTCGTACGGGGCAAGTCCAGCACCGATTGACGTGGTTGACCGACGGTGCAGACGCATGGGAATTTCTTGAGCGAACCGGCAAGTACGTCAATGCCCCTCGGCCGGATCTGCTGCTGCTGGATTTGAATCTGCCCGGTCTGGATGGACGCGAGATTCTCAGTCGCATTCGTGACAACGCGGATCTGCAGCGTCTTCCGGTCGTCATCATGACCGGTGACGGAGACGCGATCGCCAATAACGATTTGCAGGTGGAAGCATTTCTCGCCAAGCCACTGGACTTCCAGAAGTTCATCGCGATTGTGCAGCAGCTCTCTCACTTTTGGCAGGCCGACATGATTGTCCCGGTACGTGTCGAAGCCGCGACCGAAGGGGACGATATCGAGTTTGAAGGGTGATTCGTTCCGCCTGCGAATTCGGTTCGACGCCAGGACCGCGCCACGGTTTAGTGACAACATCAAGTCTGGTAACATTGTCTGGACTTCCGGAAGAAGCCACCATGACCGCTGATCCTGATGAAAACATCCCGCCGGTTGCCCCAGAACTTCCCGCGAGGAAGCCACGTCCGAATCACCAGCGGACTCTGCAGATACTACGCGCGATGTCACCGCAGGAAAAACTCGCCCAGGTTTTCAAACTCAACGAACGAACCTTGAATCTCATGCGGATTGGTCTCCGTCGTCGTTTCCCAGATCTCGATGATGAGGCTTTCGAAAAACTGTATTTGCAAATGCGGGAACGATGTCACAACAGGAATTACTGACGGATGTCATTGCGACGTTAAAGGAGTCTCGGTCCGAATCGCCTCATCGATTTGAGCTTGCGTGACGGTCAGCCGATGCCTCCTTGCACGGGCTTTGCGTTCACTTGCTCGAATCGGATCGACAAAAAGCAATTCTGTCAGAGCGAGACATATCACAGCAGCAAGCCACGACGTCAAGGTAGGTCCACAGATCAGCACGAGCGTGATGGTACACGCGAACTCAGTGACAGTAATCGCGTCCTTAGGGCTGCAATTATCGGCCGAAATGAACCACTTCGGTAAGCTGCCAGGCTCGCATTTGAACATTTTATGAATTAGCAAAGGCTTTGGCATATCCATTTTTCCGCTCCGCTTCTGCGATCACCTGGTAAGTATCCCAAATGCCAGACCGCTACTGCCGTTTTTCTATGACGTCGGCCTCCGTACGACCGAGGATGATGCGATCAAACAGGGCTGGCCCGCCGATGGTCCCGAGTGACATTGATGCGATTGCCATCTCGCGACCGGCCAGTTTCCACAGATCGACTGTGACCACAGTCCATTGAGTTGGTGGCTTTTCAGCGATGGAAGGGGATGCCAGAATCGACTCAAATTTGGTCGCCTCCCCTGCATGAAGTGCGACACCGCCAGCATGATGCTCACCGACTCGAAGCGTCATGCCTCGCGTTGACTCACTCCCCTTCCAGGCAAACGTGAGCCAGCGGTATTCACCCGGTTTCTTGGGGTTTTCCACGACACGAAAGGCCCAGTTCGGAATCAGGTGACCGAAGGGAGGCCGGTAAAACGCGCCGGCGGTCTTGTCGGCGTCCATCGAAAGGCATTTCCCACCGCTGAAAGCATCTTCATAGCGGAAGGCAAAACCATTGGACGGATACTTCAGTGACTGCAGATCACTTTCATTCTCATCAAACAGTACTGCGATGGGTTTGTTCGCGACCGAATCCGGATGTGACGGTCCGAGTTCTTCCCCATGCAGCATGATTTCACTGATTCGCAGATTTCCAACAAACGCTGTGGGGAGTGACAGCCGAAAACGAGCGGCATCGATCGGTTGCTTCAAGTAGTGAGTGTGCGTCGCCTGGTCACTTAACAACCGCCCGCCGGTCTGCCAGATCTCGCGACCTGGATTCCAGAATTCAAACGTCACATCGCGCAGCCACGATTCAGGATGCTCAGGATCTTCTACAATCGTCACCGCGTTGACTCGAAGATTCGTATTGAACCGATCGATCACGAGCGTCAGGTTGGTGTTTCCGGAACCGACGGGATAGACATCCCGCCAGTTGATCCATGGTTTTGCAGGAGGAGTCCGATCACCGTCAAACAGCTTGCCCGGCTGATCTGTCAGCTCCACTTGTTGTCCGGTGCTACGGATGATTGAAAAAACAGTCTTACCGGGGGACAACAGATTGGCTGGTGCACCATGGTCGCGAGGTTCTGAATTGGTCCACGCTTCGTAACGTGTCGTAGGAGTAGCATCAGCCTTCAATGCAACCGGGCGAATGTCACGAACAGCCGGATCAGGGGCCAGCAAAGTTCGCCATTTTTCAACGTAGTTCTGGTCAAGGCGAACAACGGTTCCCATCCAGTTGGCCAGCAAGAGGTCTCCGCTCGATAACCACGTAGGAACTGTCAATGCATTGAAATCTCGCTCAAACAGCACGCCGCCCGTTTGGGAAAGGACGGTGGCTGTACCAAGTTCGCTCGAACAGGCGATGCGTTTTCCGTCGGGGGCGAAACGGGGCAGATGCACTCGATCATCGCCATTGAACTGCCAGACCAGACCGCGGGTGCTGTCGTAGAGTTTCAGCTTTTCGACATCAGTAAGAGCCAGATGAGCCCCATCCGCTGATACGGCCAGTTCGTCGCCCGAGGCGGGAATCGTATTGATCAGCTTCCCCTGGCGAATCACGAAGAGTCGACCGGACTCGGTCGTTGTCAGAGCGGCGAGAGTGTTTCCATCTGCCGACGCGACGAGACGAGTAATTTCCCCGCTGCTGGCCAGATCAAGTCGCCATTTCAATTCACCGGTGCTGGCATTGTGTGCCAACACGCTGATCCCGCGCGTACTCACGACAGTCTCGTCATTCAGAGTTGTGAGCAGAACACCAGCGGAAGCAGGCGACTTCGACCAGTCTTCGCTCCAGAGTTGCCGACCGTCCCGGTTCCAGGCGGCGATTCCCAGATTTCCGGCAGCGACAATCCAGTCCCCTTTGCTCGAAACCGCGAACTGATTAGTTCTGTCCAGCAACAGTGCGCCGCTGATGAATTCGTGTGGTAGACGCTGCGGTAGTCCGGGGAGTGCAAATCGGCGACTCGAATTACCGTCCTTGCCAAGCAGATGCAGGTGGTAACCGTGAGCTGACGTAAAGTCGTATCCCTGGACGGCAAATCCATCGCCTGCTGATTGCGGCGCGAAGGCGAAGTAATGTCCAATGCGGTCACGCCAGAGGTGATCACCCGTTTCCGTGTTGACGCCATAAAGGTTGTTGTCCCAGTTCAAGGTACTCAGCACCGCCACGTTGCCTTGAATCGCCACGTCTTTCACGTGCGGTCCAAATTGAGAAGTGACTGGCTTCGGCTGAGGAATACTGGCGGCTTGCAAATCAGGAGCAATGCAATAGACCCGCATTGGTAGTGTGCGCAGGTCACAATCAATTTTGCCCGTTGGATCAGGCTGGATTTTGCGTCCGTCGAAGAGGTCAACCACCGTACATCCTGCCAGATTCTTCAGGCCCAGCGTGGTCTTGATGGGAAGACGTGTGGCGATTCCCAATGTCATTCGCCACAGGCTGCCGGGCTCGATCACAGGGCCCGTGTTATTGGCCGCAAATACGAAACGCAATCCGCCTGGGGAAACGCGTTCTGTCAGCAGCACTTCCGGACAATCGCAGTCAGCGACCGGTGCGACGATTGGGGAAAGCTTTTCGCGCAGGATCGCTGCATTCTCTTTCAGCAGTCGCGGGTGCTCCCAATAGGCGAAATCGTTATTGATCGAATGCAGTTTCTCCATGTGATTGAAAGCAACGCCCAGCGACTGGAATTGTTTGACCAACTCGGGACGGCACGAATCGTCGGCGAAGACTGCGATTCCCGCCTTCTGAGCAACCTGCAAAACTTCAGCCAGTTTGTGGTCGAGTTCGACCGTCTGGCCAACAATCAGAACGGCCTGATATTTCTTAAGACCCTCTACGTCAATGTCGTCCAGAAAGACAATACTCGCCGGGCGATGAGCATACAGACAGGACTGATATGCTTCGAACAGCCGTGTAAAGTGCAAGCCGCTGAAGTCCTGCCAGTTGTCGATCTTGAGCATCCGCGGGGAAACGACGATAGCAACGTGATCGTTCCGCCGAGTCTGAAGCATCCAGGAGCCGTGATCATGAAACAGGTCGCCGGCCGCACGCATGATCGAAGTCAATCCATGATAGCCCGAGCGATTGTCCCATGGCTGCGTCCCCCAGTTCGGAACCCAGCCCGATGAACCAATTCCATCAGCTCCGCGCATGGCACTTTGAAATAGAACGGGCAAGATCTGCTCGCCGGTCCCCTGGTCATTCCAGATCTCGGGGTGCAGCCAGGTCGGCTTTCCCGGCCGCTTCTCGAAATCGACAGCATGCATATGCCAGTTCGGGACCGTGATCTGCTCGGCCTGAAACTGCACATCGATTTCGTTGAGGTCACGATACGTCAACGGAGGATAGACCTGCACGTTCCGGTAGGGGCCGCTGTCGGACTGCTTCAACTGCGGCGCCACCTCATCCATACCCGCCTTGAAGACTTTGCGAGAATCTGTCGGCAGATTCCAGCGCGCTTCACCAACTTCGTCCAGGATCGGATCCCACTTCCCAGTCTCCTTCGCGACCTTAAGAGCCGCTTCGTACGCCTTCCATTTTGCCTCAGCAACAATTTTAGTCGGTTCGTAGATCCACCAGTTGCTGGTCCAACTCCAGCCCTGAAAGCTTGGGAAGGGCGTGAGTTGTTTCGTGACCGATTTGACTTCGGCCTGGAATTGCTCCGGGGTTCTGCGGTCGTGTCCTGTCCCCAGCGGTAACCCTGCATCCATGTAAGTGAGAATCGACCATTGCCGGATACCTTCGGCAGTGTAAGCGGCTTGCGTTTCCAGTCCGGGGGGCAGGATGCGAACTTTCTCGGGATCTACTCCTGCGGGGTCTTTTGATAGGCGCTGCATCAGTTCCGGCAGTTCTGCAGCATTGTGATGTGACCATTCGAACTGCCCTCGAAACATGGCGATGCCAAAGCGGTCCACAAACTGATTGACGTGACGCCTGGTTGTCCGATTCATATGCGATGCGAGAACCTCACGACTGTCCCACAGATTGCCGTACGTCGCCGTCAGGCCATAGTCACCGTGAACCGTGTTGCGGAAGTCAGATGAAACGTCGCGTCCGAGTCCGATGACCAGTGGTTGTGCCGCAACAGTGAAGTTGGCCATCTCAGTCGTAAGGCGATGCCGCCCGGGATTGAGACCCGCCGAGACACTCGCGGGAAATGTTGCTTCACCACGACCGTCAGCATTGATCGTGACATCCTGTTTCGTAACGGCCTTCTTCCCGTCGCTCAACGAAAGAGTCACTTTCGCTGGACGTCGGTCGATTGGTGATCGCACGGTGACAGCCGCCGAAATGGCTTCACCGCGAGCGAAGTGGATGCGGTTACCAGCAGTCAGAATGCTGACGGTGCCGATGCTTCCAGGCATGCGGACTTCGATCATGTCTCGCACCAGATACTCCGCCGCCATGCCCGACTGGTGGCCGCGCAGTTCCGGGCTGACTTTCAATTGATAAAGCCCGGCCATGTCCGCGGGAACATTGACCAGACCCTCAGTCCAGGGAAGTTCCCGCCAGTCGACGTCGCCCCAAGTTGTAGCCCAGACGCGCCAACGTGGTGTGATGGGACGCACGCCTGCATTGAACTCGACCGCGAAAGGAATTGCCTCACCCGCATTCCAAGTGTGCGACGGATAGCGAACCGTCAGTTGTTCGTGATCAATTGAGACGATCGCCTTGCGATCGCCGGTCGTCCGGTCAAACGATTGAAACAGTTCCGTCGGGTGCGATCGCTTGATCAGGATGTCATTACCGTGCAGTCGCAGCGACATCAGGTGCAACCCGGAAACCGGCTTCTGGTCACCGAACTGCAGTTTGAAACTCCCTTCAGGTTGTCCGTCAGAATTCAGTGTGACACCGACGTCGTGGACCTGCCCGATGACAGAGGTCTTGCCGTCGAGATCCACATCAAAGGAGCCGACGCCCTGAGGGTGCTGATAGTTCCAGAGTGTTTTCCCCGTCAGATCCGCGCATCGCACGGTATTGTTTTCGGTGTGCCAGTAAAACGATTGCGTCTTCTCACAGACGCGGAAGCCGAAGAGTCGCTTCTTTTCAGATTTGTCGGCGTAGATTGGATACGTTGTGACAGTTCGCCCCTGCCCGTCGACCCGTACGACGCGGTCGCGGTGATGGTCAATCCCGTAGAAATCACCGGAAGTCTCACCTGCTTCAACGCTCAGCGGTGCGTCCCAGCCAACGGCATCGCTGACCAGAAAATCTGCGTTGGTCGCGATGGACTTGAAGTTTGCGTCATAGAGATTCAGCGCATGTGCGAAGTGAGCATTCGCTGTGGCAATGATTCCCTGCGAGTTTGCAGTCGCATTCCCCATCGCATAGACGACAGTCCCGCCAACCTTGCCCGAACCGTTGCGTTCAAAGCGAAGCACGAATCCCGGCGATTGTTGGTTACTGAGATACACTTTCCCGTCGCGGCCGATTGTCATCACCGCAGTCCGGCAATCAAACGCTGCGTTTTCACGAGAGACAATCTGTTTCAGTTCAACCTGCCCAAAGGCACACGTTGTAGAAACCGCAAAGAGAAGCAGACTGATCCAGAACGGGCGCATGGTGAAGATCTTGATCGAGGGACGGCAGAAACCAGGAGAACAGCGGAACACAAGACGTTATACATCCACCGTGCGTTGACATCAAAAGCACAGAAGCCGTCTCGACCGGAAACAAGATCTTCTCTAGATTTCGCAGTTTGGGTCGCACAGAAAGATTCGCCGCTGATGGCTGGTCACAAGCAACCGTTGTTCATCACGCTCTCATTTCGAGGTTCTGCTATGCCAAGGTCCGTTTTCGTATGGTTCACGGTAATCGGAATGGCAATAAGTACTACAGTCAGTGGTGCTGACCTGGCTGCGGAAAAGCTGCAGATTCACCCGCACGTGTTTGGTCTCGTCACCTGCTGGCCTTCCGATAGTGAGCAACCCGTGGTGACCGAGATTAACCTCGATGCCGTGAGTAAGAATCGGAATCAGTTTGATATGTCCGCGGTAAAAACTCGCGGTACCTGGATTGAATCTACCAGTGAACACGGTCAGGGTTTCGAACGCTACCGCATCGTGAAGTCGGACAACGACCAGATGGTGGTCGAGTTTCAGAGCAATGGCGGTGGCACTTACACGTCAGTGTCAACGATCGAGTTTGTGATCGAACAACGTGAGTTTCGCCACAACGGCAAGATGGTCTCACGGCGAACTCTGCGAGTCGTGTCCTGCGAAACGAAATGAAACCTTTTCGTATCAAGTGGCGGTCGGAGACTACACATGAACGATGAACCGGGCGAAAAATCTCAATTCTCGCGGCGAGTTCTCATGGTGCTTCTGGGGCTCGTCCTGGTGTCGCTGATCGCCTACTTCGGATATCTACTCAGAGATTTCCAGCAATCGCTGCATGACATTCCGCACTGACAAACGGAATGCGCCGTGCGCCGCACGGACGGTAGGTCAATCCTTACGGTTCACATGAATGTCGACGCGGTTGTGCATCGTGTACAGCCGGAATTCCTGTCCGTCATGAATCAGCAGGCCGCTGGATTTGTTTTCTGAAATCGGGCGGAGCGGGTTTCCCGGATACTTTTTCCAGTGGATCAAGTCTGTCGACATCGCCAGGCCCGTAGCCCAAACACTGGGCTGCTTGGGATCGGACGGCTTGCGGGCACCATGTATCACGGCGTAGTACTTGTCGTTGTGTTTGATGATCTGGTTCATTGCGATCTGGTCATGATCGAATTCATCAGGACCGGGGAGTATCACAGGTTCGTCCTGAACATTGGTGAAAGTCTTCAAATCCGTGGATCGGGCCAGCCAGATTCCTTTGTCGCCACGTTCATAAAACAGATTCCAGGTCCCGTCTTCGTGCCAGGCCGTCGGGGTTCCGTAAGGACCGTCCGGCATCGGTTCGCCGTTTTTCAGGCGTACATCGATCCTACCGACTCGCGTCCATGTCAGACCATCATTGGAAGTCAGCAGTTGCGCCCGATCCTGCTCCCCTTCGGCGAACATGTACAGCGTTTTCTGATGAGGGACGATACAGATATCCTCGACCCAATGTTCGCTGTGGATCGGGTTCGCAGGATGCCGAGTCCACGTCAGGCCATCTCGCGAGGTTGCGTAGCCGAGCATCTTCTTCCCTGGGCGAGTCCCATCGTAGCCGGTATACCACATTCGCCATTGGCGACTGTCCCGGATGATCCAGCCTCGTTCGCGAATCTTCACGTCCCAGTTGCCGTCCCCAGCCCCCGTAAAGACTGGGTTTGCAGCGAGGGGCTCGAATATCGTCAGCTCCCTCGGAAAATCATCCGCGGCAAAGCCTCCGACGGACAACGTCAACCAGATTAGTGCAGTCAGAAAATGGATTCGTCGAGTGTTCATGGCAATTCCTCCTGAATTTGCGACTATAATCATTGACGAACCGAGCGGCACGCCACTACCACTACGATTCTGTGTCGATTTCCGAATTCCACCGCGAGCGGGATTTTTTCAAACCAGCATCGTCGATCTCATGACAGCACCGATTGAATCCAGCGAACCGATTGATCCCCGCGAAAAGGTGAAGACGTTTCCGACGTCGCCTGGTGTCTATCTGATGAAAGACGCACGGGGACGCGTGATCTACGTTGGAAAAGCGGTCAACCTGCGAAACCGGGCTTCCAGCTACTTCACGAAACAGGCGGCGGAGGACTTTCGAACCGCCAATCTGGTCCCCGAAATCAAGGACATCGATTTTATTCCTGTCGACAGCGAAGTCGATGCCCTGTTGCTCGAAGCACGTCTGATCAAGGACATTCAGCCTCAGTTCAATAAAGAACTGAAGGACGACAAGACGTTTCCCTACCTGGAGATCTTCATCCGCGAAGAATTTCCACGCGTCGAGTTCACCCGCAAGCCGCGTTCACGCGGGACGAAGCTCTACGGGCCATTTACGAATGCGAAAAAACTGCGCGGGGCGATTGCCGTCCTGCAACAGGTCTTTCGATTCCGGAACTGTTCGCTCAACATTAAGGAAGCGGAAGACCGCTGGCGATGGTTTCGCCCCTGTCTGCTGGCCAGTATCAATCAATGTACGGCCCCGTGCAATCTGCGGATCAGTCGCGAGGACTATCGGCGCGACATTCGCAAATTGCGACTGTTCCTGGAAGGAAAGAAGAAACGGCTGTTTCGTGAATTGCGCGAGGAAATGACCGCGGCCGCCGCCGAATTGAAATTCGAAAAGGCGGCCAGGCTGCGAGATCAGATCAAGGCTCTGGAAAACTTGAATCTGCGAGGCGATTTGAAACAGCATGCCCAGCCGGAAGTCTTCCAGGTCGATCCGCGTCGCGGTCTGCTGGGTCTGAAGAAGATTTTTGAATTACCGAATCTACCGCGGCGGATCGAAGGAATGGATATCGCCCATCTGCAGGGGGGTGAGACGGTTGCCAGTTGCGTGCAATTCATCGATGGTTTGCCGTTCAAGCACGGGTATAAGCGGTTCAAGATCCGTACGGTCGATGGCGTCGACGATTTTGCGTCGATGCGTGAGGTTGTCAGTCGTCATTTCCGCCGGTTGCAGCAGGAGGGGGAAGCCTTTCCCGATATTCTGTTGATCGATGGTGGCAAGGGACAACTCGGCGCGGCCATGGCGGCCCTGTCCAGTATCGGTGTTACCGCACCCTTTGTCTGTTCGCTGGCCAAGCGTGAGGAAGAGATCTTTCTGCCGGGTGACTCTGAACCCAAAATTTTGAGCAAACATTCGTTTGCCCTGCGACTGCTGCAGTATGTCCGTGATGAATCGCATCGGTTCGCACAGAGCTATCATCATCTGTTGCGGAAGAAGTCGACATTCGACGATACAGAATAACGACGAGATCGATGGTCGTGATTCTGGACGACGTGCAAATCATGTGGGTATACTGCCGCGCAGTCTGCAACGTTTCGTCGCAGTTCCCGGTTCAGTCCCGTACTCTTGTGGAAACCGAGGTGAGGTCATGGCCCTTTACGAAATCGAAACGAACGCACACATCATGATCGCCTGGGCAGACAGCCAGGCAGCGGCAGAGGCGATCACTCGCGAGAACTATCCTGAAGAGGAAGTCAAACGAGTCGCCAAGCGACCACGTGATGTCTGGGTCATTTCCAAGCGAATGCTGGGGATCGAAGGTGCAGTGGAACCGTGCGATAAGGCACGTGACTGCCTGAGTCGAGCCAAGGGAGACAAATTGCACGCCATTCGCCTGTACATGCAGGACACGGGTGCCGATCTCCACGAAGCGCAACGCGCCGTTGAAACAAACATGTCGCTGGGCTGGTAGAGGTCTGTTTGCTGAATCGTCGTTCGAACATCAGCTGCGACGCGCCCGCATCTGGTTCATGGGACAATATCTCTTTCATGAGACAAGGTCTCGACGAATCCAGACACCCGCGCGTCGCGGCTGACGTGTTTTATCGCCTCGTGAATTTCTGGAAACATTGCAATGCTGAGATGTGTATTACAGCTTCCGATACTTGTCTGCCTGATGGTGTGCGTGACAGTTGCCGGTGAATTGCCGGTGGCAAAGCCTGAAGAAGTTGGGCTGTCTGCTGCAGGTTTGGCGAAGGTCGATGCTGCAATCGAAAGCCTGCTGAAGGAAAAAAAGCTGGCAGGGGCCATCGTGATGATCGCCCGGCATGGAAAGGTCGCTCATCTGAAGTCGCAGGGATTCATGGATCTGGAAGCCGGGAAGCCGATGCGGGATGACGCCGTCGTCCGGATCTATTCGATGACCAAGGCCATCGCCACGGCCGGGGCATTGATCCTGTGCGACGAGGGAAAGCTCGGTTTGAATGATCCCGTTTCTAAGTACGTGCTAGAGATGAAAGGCTGTCAGGTCCAAGAGAAAGACGGCAGCTTCACTCCCGAAAAGGAAATGACGGTCCGCGATCTGATGTTGCATACGGCAGGGCTCTCCTACGGTGCATCAGGAAACGAAATCTCGGATCGCAAATTCCGAGAATTGAAAGTACTCGACGCCGATGAAGATCTGGTCGCAATGACCACGAAGCTGGGCAAGGTCCCGCTGGTTTTTGCACCTGGAACAGACTGGATGTACGGAGTTTCGATTGATGTCCTCGGACGAGTCATCGAAGTCGCCTCTGGCCAGCCGCTGGATGAGTTCCTGCAGGCGCGACTGTTCAAACCACTCGACATGAAGGATACGGGGTTCTACGTTCCCGCTGAAAAAGTCGATCGGTTCGCGTCCAATTACAATTCCGATGGAAAAGGGAATCTGAACTTGAAGGAATCGGCCCAGGCCAGCGAATATCTGAAGCGGCGAAAACTCCTTTCCGCCGGGGGAGGCCTGGTTTCAACGGCACGTGACTACATGCGGTTTCTCGTGATGATTTCCCGGGGCGGAGAACTCGATGGAGTCCGAATTCTGAAGAATGAGTCCGTCGCATTGATGACGACGAATCAATTGTCAGAAAAAATCGGCTGGATCAAGTTTGGAACCAGTGTGCGCGAAGGGGTTGGTTTCGGTCTGGGATTCTCGGTCCGCAGCAAGATGTCGGAGTGGGACCCGCAAGGTCGGGTGGGAGAATATGGATGGGGCGGTGCGGCGAGTACGCATTACTGGTCTTCGCCCAAAGACGACCTGATTGTCATTACGCTCGAACAAACCATGCCCTATTCCTTTCTGACGGAATTCGCGGTCAAAGGCCTGATTTACGACGCAATTCAGAAGTAATGACGCTTCTTGACGGAAAGATCCACATTCGTGAATGAATCAATTGCGACTCCACAGGGGACTGGTCCCTCAAAAGCTCCAGGCATCTTTCAGCGCTGGAACGCCCTGCCCCTTTATGTCCGGATCATGCTGGCGCTGGTTGCCGGTGCCATCACGGGACTCGTGCTGGGCAAGCAGGCGCTCATCATGGAGATTCCGAGCAAGGTCATCCTGCAACTTCTCGGCGCTCTGGCTCCCCCGCTGATTCTCGTGGCCGTCACGCATGTCCTGATGACAACCGAGATTCGTGGAAAGATGGCTCTGCGTCTGGCGGGATTGCTGCTGCTGAACACCACGGTTGCAATCATTGTCGGTCTGACCGTGGCGAACTTCGTCAAACCGGGTGGACATTCGGATTTCAAACCGCCAGAGACTGTGAAGAAGTCCGGCGAACATCGCGTCAGTCCCGTGGAACTGCTGGTTCAGAATGTTCCCAAAAGCATTCTTGGTCCGCTGGGGGACCATCAGAACATCATCGGGATCATCATCATCGCCGTCGCATTCGGAATTGCATTGCGTGGCGTCAAGCAAAGGCCACTCAACACAGTTCAGGACCTGGTCGAAATGACGTACACCGTGCTGTTGACGGTGCTGCACTGGATTATTCATCTGGTCCCGATCGGCGTATTTGCCATCGTCGCGAAGGTTGTCGGAACAGAAGGATTTGGTCCGTTCAAGGCAATGGGTGCGTTCATCCTGGCGGTGATACTCGCCCTGATTCTGCAAGCGACCTGGTACCTGCTGCGAATTCGCTTCTTTTCGTGGGTACGGCCACTGGACATGCTGCGCGGCATGCGTGATGCCCTGGTCATGGCATTTTCCACCAGCAGTTCCACCGTGACCATGCCGGTAACGTATGCCTGCCTGAGAGAAAAAGTCGGGCTGCGAGAAGAATCGGCCAGCATGGGGGCACTGGTCGGTGCCAACTTCAACAATGATGGCACAGCTCTTTACGAAGCCATGGCCGCATTGTTCGTGGCCCAGATGATCGGACAGGATTTGACTCTGACACAGCAACTGCTGGTCGTGTTCACATCGATCATCGCGTCAGTCGGTGCCGCCGGTATTCCCGAGGCAGGACTGGTCACCATGACACTCGTCTTCACAGCAGTTCAGCTTCCGGTGGAATACATCGGACTGCTGTTAACAGTCGACTGGTTTCTGGATCGTTGCCGAACGACAATCAATGTCATGGGAGACGTCAACGTCAGTTGCCTGTTGGATGGCCGAACACGCGAACAGCCAGTGACATGAAGTCAGGCTGATCGCAGGGTGACGCAGGGTGGCCCCGATTGCCGCTTCGGCTATCGGGGTGACGAAGTCACAGGAAGTTTTGTAAGCTTAGAACGGGTAACCTACTCGTCGCGATAGGACCAGAACGTGTTCATCAACACTTTCTCGATCCGAAGAACGCCCCACAAAAAGAGGTTGATCGATGGCCCGTACCGTAACGCGGGACTGTAAGCGGGCACGGAAGGACGACCTATGAGCGACAACAGACCTGTCTGTAACACAAACGCGATTTGCATAACTATCGTTTTGTTTGTGATCACAATTGCTTCGTTGCCCATTTGGCATCGACACCCAGGGTTTACAGGCATCATGCATGGCCATCCAATCTGGACTGGTCCGCATCAACACTGAAAGTATCAAGCGCAAGGTGGCCCCGATTGCCGCTTCGGCTATCGGAGTGACGAAGTCACAGGAAGTTTTGTACGCTCAAATCGTGATAACCTTTCGTCGCGCCCAGATAGTCCGAGAACTTCGTCTTGATCGCGAAGCGATCCCAGAAGGTAGCCGGGGGTTGCAGCGAAGCGGAAACCCCCGGAACAGAGGTTTGGGGATGAATAACTGGTAAGCCATTCAATAATGGACCTGTCCCCTTTTCTTGTCCGCCAGTGTCAACTGGTCCGGATCGATCCGCTCCTTTTGTGGACCATACTGGCGACGCAGCAGGCGGATCAGTTGAAGTTCCTGAACGGCCAGTTTCTGAAGCTGCTTCTCGATCACGATGTGCAGTGATTCGATCATCGCCTCACGCTGCGTCATCACATCTTCATGCTGAACGATCACCGCGTCGCGCTGTGCCACGGACGTCAACTGGGCAGCGAGCACTCGTCGGCCGCTGATAGCGCGGCCTGCGCTTCATGCTCGAGACGCTCTGCGGACAATCAAAGCGATCAGGACATCTTGTAATGGAGATGCTAACAGCAGCAAGGAGTCCTGCGAGCTTGTCATGACGCCGATCATTTGGCGGTCAACCAAGCCTGCTTCGTCATTTCTTGCGTCGTCGAAAAACAAAAGCGAGTACAAGTCCGAGGACGCACCCATTGACGATTAATACACTCCATGTGATCCGCGACCTTTTATTCGGGATCGCGGTTTCAGCAGGCGTAAAAACTACTCGAGGCGTTTCGCCCTTGATCACGATTGGCGTGTTCAATCTGGCATACAAAACTCGACGAATTGGAGCCGCGTTTTCATCTTTAAAAGAGTCGGCTGTAAACAATCGTTCATCCACGCCCTCGTTGATTTGATCCCATTCGAAATGCAACTG
This sequence comes from Planctomycetota bacterium, assembly GCA_037146815.1. GTDB lineage: Bacteria > Planctomycetota > Planctomycetia > Planctomycetales > Planctomycetaceae > Schlesneria. The sequence goes on along the minus strand of JBAWWJ010000009.1, from coordinate 33,507 downwards.
GTAGGATCGCAACTCTCCGGGATTATCTGGATTCTCCTTCAGCCCAGCGCGCCTTGACACAGAAAACGTTGATGGTACCCATACGTTTGCCAGCAGCGACCATGACGCTTCTGAAACGTTAACGGGATCGTAGTACCCGTCTCCACTCGCCTTTTTTGTACGCTCCTCAAGCCTGATCGGCGAATAACCATCCGACATCTTGAACCAAATATCTCGACGAATTCTCGACGCTGCGAAGTCCCACGTGATCTGTACGACATCCCCGGCTTTCAATACCGCGACAATGCGGTCATCTGTCATAAATCCGCTTGATGGACCAAACAGTCGGTCAAATGGAAGATCGGCTTCCAATTCGCGCAGGTTTACACTTCCTACAGTTCTCACGTCAAACGGATTCACTCCCTCCAATGGCTTCGTCTCGGGGCCACGAACGGTAACACTACGGCCTTTCGGCGGAAGCAGTAGCACCTGGGTGGCGGTCGAAAAAGGGGACAGGTCCATTTATGTTCTTTCGCGACTGGTCTCCTTCGTCAATAATGGACCTGTCCGACCTGTCCCCTTTTCTTGTTCCCCTTCAGTGACATTTTGAAAACTTGAATTCTTCTAATGGCCATCCAATAATCGCTCGCCATCATCGAATCGAATTCTAACCAACAACCCCCATTCCTCCCATCCGTGGTAATCCCATGTGCTATCGTATTTTGGATTTAGCGGTTCGCCTAAGATCACAATCACGTCTTTCTTTGCCATTCCCGCCTTCAGTCTTCCCAATTGCTGAGATGTTACCCATCCGCGGGTCACATACATCATGTATCCAAATGGCGCGAAAACTAAGACGCAGACTACGATAAGAACCACGCGGCGCCAATACGACACTCGTCTTGTCGGAAGAGACTGCCGCGACTCTTTGTCATCTATCATCGTTACACACTCCTGACCCCTTCCAAACACGACACACCGCCTCGATAGGCTACATGTACACCGAGTGACTTCCGCAAGTGGGTCGGAAAAGGGGACAGGGCCGGAAATGGGGACAGGTCCATTTATATCCTTTCATTGTCGAGTAACAGTCGATGGCTGCTTCTGAGAAACTTTTTCACGGTGATGCACCTGCGATGTAAACGTTGTGTCAAACATAATCGTCACTCAGCAGATCAAATCAAAGGGGGCAGGACTCTTTGCTCTCGACTGGATTTGTGTGCCCCCTTTGAATTGTGCTTCGGATTTGTGCTTCGAGCTCATTTTATTGCGAGTTCAGCATGTTTTTGAAAGTGTTTCGTGGGGTCGTCTTCTTCAGCCACGAAAACGGGATTTCATTCAGTTTGTGTCCAACGTCGTGTGGACTCATGTCGTCTATCACAAACGCAGCCGCAAAGCGGATCATGTCGGTCATGGAACCTGTGACAGAGCGATTCAGGGCTTTGCCGAATCTGATCGTTCCACTTTCCGGCGCGATAAGGGGGGCATATACGGAATTGAAACCGTCGTCCTCCATGAATTCCCGAATGCTGTTCAAGGCACGTTCAACGAAACTGATACCTGTCGTGATCCCCTTACCGAGCATCACTGTCGAATAGAGCGATTCCGTGTTGCTCAGCAGAATGAATTGCGTTCGATCAGCAACAAACAAATGAGCCGTCCAATCTGAATATGGGTTATTGTCCAAAGGCAGAACCGACAATGTTCCCGCTTTGATTTTGGAATTCAGTTTTTGTGATGGTCGGAAGATCATTTCGTTCTACCGCGTCGTTTGTGATGTGTTCGCTTCGGTCATCCAACGGTTCAAGTTATCGGAGCGACGAAGTCACCGAAAGATTTGTAAGCTGAAATCGTGAGTAACTTCTCATCGCGTTGCGACCCAGCCTGCTTCGACGGACTGGAAGTCCGTCGTACATTGCGTAAATGCGAACAGACGTTGACCTGAAGTCACGCCGATCGCGTATCGTCGACCTTATACGCTTCGACCTCGAATGGGTTGTCGAGATACGCGTTTTGGCCTCTCATTCCGACCCAGATGCTGCTGGCCAGGTAGGCAGGGATGAAGAACGGGCCCCAGCGTTCGTACTGGCGGACGTGGACTCGCTCGTGGCGGCGAGTCCGATGTAACGATTCCTCGTCACACCCCAGAACGACGTGCCCCAGCGTGATCGCGGCGATTGGGCCGACCCAACGGTTGCCTCGGGTCAAGATTGTGGAGACCCAGCCGCCATGTGCCTCCAGAACTCCGTCGACGATGCGGCAGCGACCGCCCGTCAGCAGCCCCAGTAGCGTGAACAGCAGTCCAATGGCAGACCCTGGAAAGACCCAGATGTAAAGGAGTGGGCGAAGTACTCGCATCGGTGCACCGGGTCGAGTCAGTTCAACTCAACCGCCTCCTCCCAGTGTTCATACAGTTTTGTCAGGGCTTCCTTCGAAGATTCGTAAAGGCTCATGTTCGCCTTCATTCGGGCCGCATCCCGGTGGAAGGCGGGATCGACGAGATTGGCTTCGCACTGTGCCACCGTTGCTTCGGTAGCTGCGATTTCGGCTTCGATCTCTTCGACCTTGCGATACGGAAACTTTCGCTTGCGACGTGGTTCCCGAGATGACCGGCGATCGTCGGATGTCGGCCCTTTTGAGGATGCGGGTGAGCGTTCTGCAGCAGCTTTTAACTCGGCATCGCGATTCTTGAGAAACAGCACGTAGTCGGAGTAGTTCCCGTCGTAACAGGCCCAATGCCCTAGCTCGACCACGAGAACGTGTGTGGCGACGCGATCCAGAAAGTAGCGATCGTGGCTGACGAACATCAAGGTTCCGTCGAATTCCTTCAGGGCCTGTTCCAGCGAATCACGCGACCAGAGGTCCAGGTGATTGGTCGGTTCGTCCAGCACCAGAACATTCGGCTCCAGAGCCGCGATCCGGGCCAGAGCAACTTTGCTTCGTTCCCCCCCGCTCATGGCCCCCACTTGCTGCAGCGCCAGTTCTCCTTTGATCCCGAACTTGGCCAGATGATCTCGTAACTGTCCGTCGGTGTACTTCGCAACGTCAGGAGGTCGGACCGCTTCCATTGCGTCCATTTCCGGATCGACACTCGATAACTGCTGATCGAAATAGGCGACGTTGACTCCCGTCCCAAATCGAACTCGACCGGAATCCGGTTTCAACTCTCCCAGCAACGTCCGCAGCAACGTCGTCTTTCCCGCACCGTTCGGCCCGAGAATCCCCCAGCGCTCACCTCGCTTGACCTGAAGAGTGACGTTGGAAAACAGCGGCTTTCCAGGGACAAACCCTTTGGTCAGGGAATCGGCATCAATGACCCAATCGCCTGTCCGCGTGGGATCGGCGAATGACATCGTCGGTCCCGCGATATCGGCGATCGTATCGACAACTTCCACGCGAGCCAGCTTTTGCTCGCGGTCTTTGGCCTGCTTCGACAGTTGTCCGAATTTGTTTTTGCGGATGTATTCTTCGGTCTTTTCAATGTACTCCTGCTGCTTCTCGAACGTCTTCTGAGCGACTGCCTGTCGTTCTCCACGCAATTGCCAGTACTTTGAAAAGTTACCGGGGTAGTCGGTCAGCTTGCCTCGATGCTGTTCGAGGATGCGGGTGCAGACGCGATCGAGAAAGTAGCGGTCGTGGCTGACGACAATCATCGCCCGACCAGAATCGACCAGAAACTGTTCCAGCCACTGAGTCGCCGCAATATCCAGATGGTTTGTCGGTTCGTCGAGCAGCATCAGATCGGGGGCTCGCAAGAGCATCCGGGCGAGCAGAACCCTGTTCTGCTGTCCGCCGCTGAGTGTCGCCAGCGATTGATCGTACTGCGACTTGTTGAATCCAAGTCCCTGCAGAACCTCATCGATTCTGTGGTCGACGTGGAATCCTTCCAGACGCTGAAGTTCGTGCTGAACGAAATCGTAGCGTTTGTGGAGTCGCCCCAGTTCGTCGGGCTGGTCCTGTTTCGCCATGGCATGGACGATTTCGTCTGCCTCCCGCTGCAGTGCGAAAATCGTCGCCAGCCCTTCACGTGCCTCCTCGATCAATGTTCGTCCCGCAGCAAAGTCCGGATGTTGTTCCAGCAGAACGACATCGGCCGAAGTGGCTAACTGGATTTGACCTGAATCCGCGTGATCGAGTCCCGCGAGAATTCGCAGCAGTGTCGTCTTACCGGCTCCATTCGGGCCAACCAGTCCGATCCGGTCGCCGCTGCGAATGTCGAACGTCGCCCGGTTCAAAACGGGCTCGACATCAAACTGGCGAACAAGATCGGTAGCAGTCAGCAGGATCATCGGAAAACAAATTTACCGGAGTGTAAAACTGTCGCAGCGGCAAATTGCCGCAGATTCGAGGGTCGCTTTATATCGGGGGACGCCTGAATCTGTCGACGCAGAACAGATGAGAAGTGTCAAGAAGAATGGAGAAGTCTGGCGAACTCTCTTGCCCGTCCGGAGCGGTCTACCTAGAATGCTCGTTCGCACGAGGGAGCGTGCAATCGAAATACCTGACACGAGTTGCGGCGATTTCTCCCGATTCGACCGCGAGCAGAGTGAGTTCCTGTCTTGGCGATCGCCGATCATCACCCCCGAAACCGGATTGCCGTCCTCGGATCTACGGGGTCAATCGGTACCAGTTGCCTGGATGTTATCGCGGCACATAGTGATCGTCTTGAGCTGGCAGGAATCACCGCGCACGACCGCTGGACGTCGCTCGCTGAACAGTCACATCGCTTTCGACCTCGCTGGGCCGTCGTTTCCAACGCGGACCATCGGCCATCTGTTCATGGGCCGCAGTTTGCACAGGGGACCGAACTGCAGTTTGGTGCAGAGGCCGTCGAGAGACTGGCTGCCCATGCCGACGTCGACACTGTTGTTTGCGGGATTGTCGGTGCTGCCGGATTACGAGGAGCCTGGGCGGCCATTGAGACTGGCAAACGTGTCGCCATCGCCAACAAGGAAACCCTTGTCGTTGCTGGGCCGCTGGTGATGCAACTGGCATCAAAAGCCGGCGCCGAGCTGATCCCGGTCGACAGTGAGCACAGTGCGATCTATCAGTGCCTTCAGGCTGGCCGACGCGCCGATGTGAAACGAATCATCCTGACCGCCAGCGGAGGTCCCTTCCGCGGTTGGTCGAAAGAGCGGCTGGAATCAGAAGTCACCGTCGAACGAGCACTGGCGCACCCGACCTGGCAGATGGGTCCGAAGATCACCGTCGATTCTGCCACGATGATGAACAAGGCACTCGAAATCATCGAGGCTCGCTGGCTGTTTGGGTTGGAAGCCGATCAGATCTCGGTTGTCGTCCACCCCCAGTCGATTGTTCATTCGATGGTGGAATTCGTCGACGGTTCGGTGGTGGCACAACTCTCTCCGCCAGACATGAAGCTGCCAATTCAGTATGCTTTGACATATCCTGACCGTTGGAGCGGAGTCAGCCCCCGGATGGATTGGACACAAGCCAGTCACCTGGACTTCCTGGTTCCCGATCTTGACGCGTTTCCTGCGTTGCAATTGGGGTTTGAAGTGGCCCGTCGCGGCGGGGCCAGTGGAGCGGTGTTGAATGCAGCCAATGAAGTGGCTGTTGATCGATTTTTGCATGGAAGTCTGAAATTTACTGATATCCCGCGCGCCTGCCGGGAAATACTGAATGCGCACAACGACGACCCCAGTCCGACTCTCAGCGAATTGCTGCGTCAGGATGCGTGGGCTCGCGAGGAGATGAGACGATGGACTCGCTGACAATGACACTCGCCGCAACCTTTATGGAAAAGATTTCAGGTTGGGGCACCAACGGCCTTAGCTTCGTCGCTGCCGCCGTCGGGCTCGGCATGGTGATCTTCTTCCACGAACTTGGGCACTTTGCCGTTGCCAAATGGTGCAATGTCAACGTCGAACGATTCAGCATCGGCTTCGGTCCGGTTCTGCTGAGTTGGAAATGGGGCGAAACCGAATACGCGCTGTCACTCATTCCGTTTGGCGGTTACGTCAAGATGCTCGGGCAGGATGATGCCGATCCAAGCCAGTTGACCAATGAAGAGATCGCCCAAGACCCGCGTTCGTATCTCGCCAAGAACGTGTGGCAGCGGATGGCGATCATTTCTGCGGGCGTGACGATGAACATTATCACCGCAGTCTTCTTCGTTGGTGGTGCCTACATGATCGGGCACGAGACGTTTCCCAATATCATTGGCGAAGTCCGTCCGGGAATGCCTGCATGGAAAGCCGGATTGCAGCCGGACGATGTCATCGAACGGATCAATGGGCGTCGCATCCTGACGTTTGAAGACGTCCGCCTGAATGTCGCCCTGTCATCCCCTCCACTGGAGATCGAAGGTCGTCACCATGACGGTTCGCCACTGAATTTGACAATTCTACCAGAACAGACATCTTCGCATCCCCAGATCGGCGTCCTGAATACTCGCAGCTTAAAGGTCGGCCAGCCGACTCCAAAGTTTCCGTTCGTCTTCCCGGGAAGCGTCGCGGAAACGGCCGAGCCACCATTTCAGGCAGGCGATCTGGTCGAAACGGTTAACGGAGAACCCGTCAAAACGTTCTGGGAATTGCGACAGACACTGGCTCGCCAGGAAGGGGGATCTGTCAAGCTCGGAGTCACTCGCGCTGACGGATCCAAAGAAACGATCGTCCTGAAGAATAACTCGTTCCGCACATTGGGACTTTCGATGGACGCGGGCCGAGTGGCTGCGTTGCAAAGCGGTTCGCCCGCTCAATCGGCTGGACTTCAGGAAGGGGACAAGCTGGTTAAGGTCGATGGCAAAGATATTGGTAAGGAGATCGATCCGCTCAAGCTTCCGAATCTGTTCGCCAGCCTGCACGGGAAAGATGTCGAAGTGACAGTAACCCGTCAGCCCAAGGACGGGGCTCCCGAGACCGTCAACCTGACGATTCGTCCGACGAACTTGCCAGGCTGGATCGATCAACCGAACTACGAAGGGGAATCGATTTCGATTCCCTCGATCGGTGCCTCATTCCATACGATTCCCGTTGTGCTGGCAGTAGAACCGGGCAGCCCGGCAGCCGAAGAGGGGATCATCGTCAAAGAAGGTGGCGCGATCATCAAGGTGAAACGCGTGGAATTGTTCCTGCCACCAGAACTGGTCAAGGGTGAAACCAAGACGCGGGACCCGCTCGTCATCAATCTCGACGATCCCAAGATCGCCTCGAAGTCCAACAATTGGGGCCATGCATTCTGGGCCATGCAAGAGTTTCCAAATTGCAAAGTTCGTTTGACGCTTGTTGAGGACCAGAAAGAGCGTAAAGTTGAACTGACTCCGAAACTCGATCCATCGTGGCCGCTACCTATCATACAGGGATTACGCATGGAGCAGTTGGAGATGCAGCAGAAGGCAAACAGTCTGGGCGACGCCTGGGTGATGTCGACGAATTACACTCGAAATGCTGCCATGAACATTTATCTGACTCTTCGGAGTCTGTTCACGGGGCGCGTTTCTGCCAAGGAATTGCACGGTCCGATCGGAATCGCGACGGCTGCCGTCACCATCGTGCAGCATGGTCTGTCGCCGCTGCTCTTGTTCCTCGGCTTCCTCAGCATCAACCTGGCGGTTTTGAACTTCCTGCCGATCCCTGTTCTCGACGGGGGACATATGGTCTTCCTCTTGTGGGAAGCGATCACTCGCCGTCGTCCCAGTGAGCGGATCATGATCGGAGCCACCTACGTCGGGATGTTCTTCCTGCTCAGCCTGATGGCATTTGTTCTGTATCTGGATATTTTCGTTCACCCGTTCCGATGATCGAGATTCCGATGATCACCACTGCAGGAGTTTCCAATGTCCGAATCGCTGACGACTTCTGATTCCAACGGGCAAGCCAACAGGCGTGAATTCCTGGCGACAGCCGCTGCGGCTATGACCATCGCCGGGGCTCCGTTTGTTCATGCCGATGACAAATCCGGGTCGAAACCAGCAGTGATCGGCATTGAGGGTCACAAGTACGAGTGTCATCACGGTTGGGGAAAAGTGCCTGATCACATCAAATGGCAGGATACTCACGGCGTTGCCGTGGATGCGACCGGCCTGATCTATATCAAGCACCGCGCACCGGCCGGAGTCGATACGATTGCCGTGTTCGAACCGAGTGGCAAATTTGTCAGGTCATTCGGTAAGGAATATGCCGGTGGTGGTCACGGGATCGATATTCGCAATGATGGGGGCGAAGAGTTCCTGTACCTGACATTCAATGCACCGCATCGCAAGGTCACAAAAATGACCTTGAAGGGTGAAAAGGTCTGGGAGTTTCAGCAGCCGAAGGAATCAGGGCGGTATCGCGACGTCAACCAGTTCAACCCGACAAATATTGCCTTCGCTCCTGACGGCGGGTTCTATGTCGCGGATGGCTACGGTGCCAATTTCATCCACCAGTATGACAAGGATTTGAAGTGGATCCGGACCTGGGGTGGAGGCGGCAAAGACGTGGGACAGTTTCAGACCCCTCATGGAATCTGGCTGGATAACCGCCCTGGCACTCCACCAGCAATCATCGTGGCCGACCGGGCGAATGCCCGACTGCAATACTTTGCACTCGACGGAACACCGCAGCCAGAGCGAATGGTAAAAGAGACGGTCAGTTTCCCGGCACACTTCGATATTCGCGGAAAGGAACTGCTGGTTCCAGATCTGCATGCCCGAGTCACGATCCTGGACAAGGACAACAAGGTCATCGTCCACCTAGGTTACGATCCCGAATGGACCAAGCAGGCCCTGAACGGATTCAAGATGCGAGGCCAGCCGTCGCAATGGCAAGATGGCCGCTTTGTGCATCCGCACGATGCCTGCTGGGACAAGACCGGCAATATCTTTGTCGTCGAATGGGTCACTGCCGGACGTGTGACGAAACTGAAACACGTCGGTTAACGATTGCACCGCAACAAGTCCAAATTCCTCTCTTTGATATTGCGAAACTGTCCAAGCTCGATGGCCACGCACATCCATGTCTCACAAGGACGGAGTCATCGTCGTACGGGCAATTAGTCCGTAAAGGAAAAGTAGGGTGGGACAAGCGGCGTTTCGCCGCGCCGGGCCACCAATGTCAGAACAACAACGCAATTCACAAAAACAATGCTGATGGGCCGACGATCGAAGCGAGCTTGCCTCCACCCTACGCAATTACGCAACTTCCGCCATAGCCGGAATATCGATGTATTTGCCCGGGCGAGCGGTTTTCTGTCGCTGCATGGAATGTCGTTTCGCCGTTGATCATTCAATGGCGTCAGTCCCGACCGGCCCTATTTCGCCGTCTCTGGATCAAAGCCTTTAACGAGTTCGTCTTCCCACGCCTCCAGCAGCGGCCAGTCAACGGCACACGTACCGAAGTCAGCCATGTGCTGATATTCGTTCAGGCGATCGATCGTCTTTTGCAACTGAGGCAGATTCTTGCGGAAGACGGGACCGTGACTGGGGAGCAGCCAATCCACGTCGGCGTCGCGAATCCGTTCCAGAGATGCGACGAAGGCTGGCAGGTCGGACCCGTGATGAGCGTCAATGTTGCCAACACACCCGTCTCGGTAAATGTTGTCGCCCGAAAACAACAGTTTTCCCAATCGGAAGGCGAGTTGACTGGGGGTATGGCCTGGCGTATTCCAGACATCGAGTTTTAATCCCCCGATCTCCAGCACATCTCCTTCATCAATCGTCTTTTCAATCGTAATGAGTGGAAGATTGATCGAAATTTTCTGGGCGGCGATTTCTGCATAGGTGACAATCCGATCACCTTCGGCCAGTAACCGGCGGCATTCGGGATGTCCGACAGTGACGGCGTGAGGCAGCAATTCCTTGGCCCGCTTCAGGCCTTGAATGTGATCGACATCGGCGTGCGTCGCGACAAGGTATTTGCAATCCGCCAGTGAAAAGTTCATCTGCCGGATCATATCAATGATCTCTTCTGCAGTGTCCTCGAACCCGATGTCAATCAGCATCCATTCGTTGGCATCATGAACCAGATAGACCGAACACCCCAGCCGCTGCCGGGCCTGGTAATTCATTTCAATCACATGAGGAAACAATTCACGACGGGGCAGCATGCCGAATACTTTCCAGAGGGGCGACGCAAATCAGCCTGGGCAACAGACGCGGGATGCCAGTGAACAGCCCCCCGCAGGAATGCTGCGATTCTAGGGAGGTTTGCCGAGCGTCACAACCAAGACTCAGTTTCCTGAGTCAAAGACTTCGCTTCCGGCTCGCGAAGACATCGCTTCCAGCAGTGTCGAAGTACCAACGGGCTGGTTGCCAGCCTGGTACGAAATTGTTCGAACACTTCCGTCGGCCATGCAGAAATTGCCACCGTACTGGTGATTTGACCACAGCGAGTTAAACGCACAGTTGTCGTCAACCCGTCCAAGTTGATATGGGGCGGGATTCGCACATTTACCGTTTTTTCCCGAACTGAACAGCTTGTTGTCGCCCCGCGCCGCCGAAATATTGTCCTCGGTACAACACCGGGAATCCCACCAGCCGAAGTGACCATCCGCAGACGGTGGACGCTCGGCCAGCAGGATCGTATTACTCGTTCCATCGGTGACCGACGATGCGTTGATCGTCAACTTCTGCTTCATATCGGAATCATCAATGATGACCCCATTGTTCATGTTACTTGGATTCGAAAAGACACCGACATACCACGTGAATCCATATCCGGGGACTGTGTAATTGACTCCGCGCGGGTCGGCGGGACAACCGATCAACGGAACAGCATCCTGAACCCGAACATTGGGTTGCTCGATGTACGACATGATCTGCCGATGCCAGCTTTCGTATGTCCCTGAGTGCCAATTCCACAAATTACCCGGAGGTTCGCCATCAACCGGAGTGGTACCGCGGGGACGGATCGTATTGCGCGGGTAGTACAAATTGAATTCATGAAACGTCAGGCAGGCCAATCCCAGATTTCGCAGATTATTTCGACATTGAAGATTCCGAGCAGACTCGCGCGACTGCTGAACCGCAGGCAAAATGAGCGAAATCAACACAGCGATGATCGCAATGACGACCAGCAATTCGATCACGGTCAAGCCGCGCCTTCCCCGTCCCAATCGCTTTCCGAGGGATGGTGATGCACGATGATGACGGGGAATAAATCGAATTGGAGACATGAATGTTTCTAGTTATCGACAGATGGCATGTCGTCAGATCGAGTCATTTTCGGCTGGACAGCCGTGAGAAGTGATTCTGCGGCAGATCGTATCACATTCGGCGGATTCAGTTCCAGAACCTTTTTTAAGTCGTGGACTGCGAACCGGCTTTCTCCCTGCTCAAGATATGCATGGCTCCGGAAAAAGTGATTCCAGTAAACACGAGGCCGTTGAGCGATGCAGGCGGTCAGGCCGACTTCCGCCTCGCAAGGCCGCTTCATCTTCAGAAAACAGATCGAATGAAACAGGCGAGCGAGATAGTATTCGGGCTCAAAATTCAGCACTTCTTCAAAGTCATTTAATGCATGCTCGAAGTCCGCGGTCCGGATTCGCCGCATCCCATGGAGCATCAATGCGAACGACTTATCGACCGGAAAAGTCGCCGCCAGTTCCCTCGCCCGACTCGCTTCGTCAGCCTGCCCTAACTCGTCAAGCAGCTTTGCCCGAAACTGATGAAATGCGTGTGAACTCAAACCATTTGCAGCATCGAGTCTGGCCAGGGCGGCGGCAGCATTCGTCTCATGTTCAATCAGGTCCGCCTCAACGAGAATCAATCGTTCTCGCTCATTCCGCCAGGCCGGGTCGTCTTGAATCGTCAGCTCAAGTGCCGCATGAATCGATGCCTGTGCCGACGCCAGCGCATCCTCGGGCTTTGGATCGAGCAGCAAACTTTCAAGGAACGCCAAGTCGCGGCGCTCGTCGAACATGAGCGGAGGTAATCGCTGTTGCCATTGCCGCTGATTCACGGCACGATGACTATGGTCCAGCCAACCCCCGATCCCCAGTCGAAAATCGGCAAGGGCCGGTTCCCGATTGACGATCATCCAGGCTTCCTGGAATCGGCCAGAGGCGACATCGGCCTCCCCCTGTTCCATGAAGGCCTGCCCCTCATTCACCAATCCCGTCACATCGACACGCAAGCGTTCAATCCGCTTCGATTCCGCCTGCTTTCCAATCGTCAAAACGGCCAGGGCGGAAAGCGACGCCAGCAGGCAGACGGATGCCAGCGTCGCATGAGCCGGGCGGCGTCGCGACCACTTCCAACCACGTTCCCAGATGGAGATGGGCCGGGTATGAATCGGCTCGCCACAGCGAAAACGACGCAAATCCTCGGCCAGTGCCAACGCGCTCGGATACCGACGCTGAGGATCTTTTTCCAGACATCGCAAGCAGATCGTTTCGAGATCCCGCGGAATTCCCCGCTGCAGCCGCCGTGGTGACACCGGATCGTCGTGCCGAATGCGCTGTAATGTTTCCAGAACACTCGTGGAGACAAACGGAACCTGTCCCGTCAGGCATTCGTACAACAACGTTCCCAGTGAGTAGATATCCGTTGCCGGTCCGATGAGTTCCGATTCACCCGATGCCTGTTCGGGTGACATATACCGCGGAGTACCGACCGATTCACCACTGCGAGTCGCATCGCGTGAGGAATGAAAATCATCTTCCCTCACTTTGGCCAGACCAAAGTCGGTCAACTTCGGCGTTCCATCACTGGCGAACAGGACATTGGCAGGCTTCAGATCGCGGTGCACAACGTGGTGTTCGTGTGCATGGTGAACGGCACGAGCGAGGGATTCGAGCAGCGATGCCGCAGCCTTGGGGGCATAGACGGCCAACTGCAAATGCTGAGCGAGCGTCCCGCGTTCCGCCAGTTCCAGTGCCAGATAGGGACGTCCATCAGCCTTGCCAATTTCGAAGATCGGAATGATATTCGGATGGGCCAGTCGAGCCATCGCTTCGGCTTCAACCTGAAACCGCTGCGATTCTCGCGGAGTTGGTTGCCGATTTGGCTGGAACATCTTGAGGGCGACGTCGCGATGCAGTCGGCTGTCATGGGCGCGGTAGACGATTCCCATACCGCCATGACCGATCTGCTCGACGATGTCGTAGTCACCAAATCGCATCCCCGGAGAAAATGGGACATCGACGTCATCGGCCGGCCATGTATCGTATCCACCGGGGGAACCCGTGACTTCCAGCAGACTTCCATTGACCGCCCGGTGTATTTCGAAATGGACCTTCAAGTCCTGCTCCAGCAGTGGAAACCGCGCCAGGTAGTCATCGAGGTTCGGGGATTCGCCAAGATCTTCCAGAACGACAACTTCGTTGTAGACAAGATCGAGCAGAGCTTCGCGATCGTTCTCTAGAGGCGACCCGGCGAGCAGTGATTCAACGGAAGGACGCTCGCCATCGATCAGCGATTGACGCTGGCGATCAAGGATCGAATCGAGAATGAATTGTGCCGATTCAGGCATCGCTTTCGTCCAATCCCAGTTCCGCCATGACCCGATCCAGAGCCCGGGTCAGTTTCTTCCGCAGGGCAACGTCGGTTGCCCCCAGTTCGTCCGCCAGTTCCGGCCAGGTTCGGCCGATCGATCGCTGCTCCGCCAGATAACGTTCTGAATTGTCTAACCTTTCGCAGACTTTTTGCAGGATTTCACGCGCCGACGCTTGCTCGCTGGGGTCTGAAGCCCGGTCAGCGACAACGATCCCGGCGTCGTCATCATCAATTGCGACTCCTTTGCGAATATCCCGTCGTTGAGCCTGCATCCGGCTCACCTGATTTCGTAATTTATTGCGAGTAATCGCCGTCAGCAGATGTATCAACTGGTCTGGCGAATCGAGTTCGTACTGACCAAGCGCCGTCCGCACAAAAAAACTGGCCAGCACCGACTGGCAAATATCCATCGAATCCAGAACTTGGCGCATGCGAACATCACGCAGGTGAATCCGAACCACCCGTCGTATCGCGTTTTCGTAGCGTGTCGCCAGTTCGCGTGCGGCCTCCTGGTCGCGGTTGCGAACGCGGCGAATGAGCTCACGGAATTGAGCCCCGTCCGGCACTGCGGTAGTCCTTAAGAAAGAAAATTGGCTTTCGGCACAGATCCCGACCCCACCGATCGAAAGTCTCTTTCGTTAAGCCATCCCCTTCAGCCTATCAAAGTGTAGACATGTTCAACAATATTTCTTGTCAATTCCCGTCCCAGGTCATAAGTTCCGTTGAAATGGTCCCTTCCATTCAGTTCATCAGGGTTCCTGCAGCAACCGGACAGCCGGAAACCAAAGATTTTCTGTTTTTTTTCAATTTCCTGATGGCTTGTACCATGAGGAATCGTTCCTCGCCGGGAAAATGCCACTGATCAGCGACATTTCATCGCTTGACATCGATTCTCATCATCAGCATGATGCCTGTGGTCGGGCTGAAATTTTGACCGGCAAACAGTCCTTATTTCAGTTGGTCACCTGTCGGAATCTGGACTGTGGGTGACACTTGGAGCAGGGGTGGCTGGCTGGGCCAGGCCAGTCCCATGTACGGGAAAGAACACATGTCAACTGGACAACGTCGGCTGGATATCGAAGAGATTGGTGGCGTCACTGTCGCCAGGTTCGTCGACAAGAAAATCCTCGACGAAACGAACATTCAAAACATCGGGAATCAACTGTTTGCGCTCGTCGACGAAGACGGTCGCAAGAAGATAGTTCTCGACTTCAGCATCGTTGAATACTTGTCCAGTGCTGCACTCGGCAAGCTGATCACGATGGACAAGAAGGTTAAGACAGCCAAGGCCAAACTGCGTCTGTGCTGTATTCGACCAGAAATCTACGAAGTTTTCGAAATCACTCGTCTCAACAAGATCTTCGACATCAAATCCACCCAGGACGAAGCCCTGGACGGTATCTGATCGCCGGTGATTTGCGATGAGTTCCGTGGCTCTCGTGTGCGAGAGCCCGCTCGACTCTTCAACCTTCTTATCGGTCTCGTCCGGACACCATGGCGGTTCACGATCAATTCGAAGTTGTGATTCCCAGCTCGACCGAAGCCGGACAGGAGCTCCTTGAGCGTGTCATGGGTCGGATCGAGTCGCTGGAGTCCTTTTCCATGAAGGATGCGTTCGGCATTCGCCTCGCCTTGGACGAGGCGATTGTGAACGCTATCAAACATGGCAATGGATTTTCGCCAGACAAGACCGTCCGCGTGAATTGCACCATCGCCGATGATCTCTTTCGAATTGAAATCGAAGATCAAGGTCCGGGGTTCTGTCTGGAAGACGTTCCAGATCCGACAGAAGAAGAAAACCTCGAACGCCCCTGCGGACGAGGCATCATGCTGATGCGATCCTTCATGTCGAAGATCGAGTACAACCCGACCGGCAATAAGGTGGTGCTGGAAAAGATTCCCAGCACCAAGTGAATTTCGAGTCACACACGCAACGACTCGAATTACGGTAATTCCTCTCGCGATCCGGGAATCGCCGGCAGTCGCCAGAGATTGATGACTCCGGCATGGTCTTGTGAAATCGCCAGGCGGTCATCCGGCGACATCGAAATCGCGGCGACCGGCTTTTCGTGGCCTCGAAAGATCAGCATTTCTTTTGAGGCTGATTCGTCCCACAGCCAGATCGAGTTATCTGCCAGACCTGTCATGAAGCGACCACCGTTGGGTGAGGTTGCGACTGCATAGATGTGTCCCCCGGTAACCTTCCCTTCTTTAATCTTGGCTTTGCGCTGCAGATCCCAAAAGTCCCACGTGAAGGCACCAGCCAGGAGCACCCGTTGTCCGTCATGAGTGAACTGCCCGCAATAATTGTGATGGCCATTGTTCAGTTCGAATGACGCGCCCGTGACCAAGTTCCAGACCTTCGATTCGTTGCGAATTCCGTTTGACAGGCCCCAGGCGCAATCAGGTGTGATCGAGCGCCACCAGACCTCTTTCTCGGTCAATCCGATTCGTCGTACTTCAGCCTTGGTGACGCCATTGATCAAAGCCAGATCGAGATCGCCGCGGCACGAGTACGCGATTTGTGTTCCATCTTTTGCGGCCGAAAGCAGAGTCCCCGGTTCAACGTTCTTGAGGCCGATTTCAGAGAGCTGTTTCTGAGTTGAAGGGTCCCAGAGGCGAATCGTCGCATCGTGACCTGCGGAAACAATGCGTTGCCCATCCTCAGAAAACCGAGCCATCCAGACTCCCTTGGTGTGCCCGGAAAGTTTTACCGCGTTGGCCCCAGACAGAGCATCGGCAACGATGATGTCATTGCCATCGCCAAAAACCACACGCTGGCCATCCTGCGAAAATACTCCGAATTGACTTCTCCCCAGGTTCCCCTGCCAGGATCTGACCAATCCGGGTTCCCCGTGACCACCTGTCGAAACGGTTTTTGGCCTCGGGCGATGCGGCTTGTTCGCGAGGTACGAAGCCAGTCGCTCTCCGCTGGCACTGTCCTCTCCGGCCATTGATGCCGCCCGCTTTTCCAGTTCGATTGCCTTATCGAATTGACCACACTCGGCGTGCGCCATGGCGAGCGTTGAGACCGAATCCCTGGTTTGAAACGGACGCAAATCCGAACCTCGTTTGGCATTCTCCAGCGCCTTCGGACCATTGCGAAGCTCGCTCTTTTCGCAGGTCGCCAGCAATTTCGCCAGGCGTGTATATCCGTGATACGAATTGGGCGACTTGCTCACCATCATTTCCAGATCTGCGATCGCTTCTGCGAACCTTTTCTGCGATTGATAAACACTGGCCCGAATCGCCAGGGCTGGCAGAAAATCTCCGCGGGTTTTCAGAACCTTCGTCAACGAAGCAACCGCCTCGTCGTAATCCCCCCGCTTCTGCGCGAGCCTCGCGTTTGCGACCTGTTCGGCGAGCGGCGCCAACGCGTCCGGCAGATTACTGGTTCGCGCCTTGCCCACGGTCACCTTTTGTTTGCGCAAAAGATCTGCCGCCACCACGGCCGCGACACTTTCCACCCGAAACGGTGTTGCAGCGGTCTGCAGATACTCTTTCGAAAGCTCTTTCTGTCCATGCTTCCCGAGAAACTGACCTGCCGCCAGATAAAGATAGGGGACACTGTCTTCATGGGAATTGTAGGCCAGCAGTTCGAAGACGAGTGGATCCCAACGCCCCTGTTCCTTTCCGGCCAACAGATTCTGAAAGCAGCTTGCCAGATCGAGAACCGGATTGTTGGATGGCAGAGTTGTCTCGAGTTCGCGAAACAATTCGTCGCGCACGGCAGTCGCCCCTGCCTCATCCGCGAGGACCGCGGCATAGATCCCCGCTGCCCCGTCATGATCGTCTCTGAGCAGTTCGCGCAGGAGCACTATCGCCTCGTCCCGTTTCCCATTCAACAGATGCGCCGTCGCAAGCCGCCACTTCTTGCCGGAGTCGAGTGGTTGAACCAGCGATTTCCAATGTTTTTCCGCCAGCGTTCGAGCTTCCTTACTTTTGCCCCGGCCTGTCCGCACGCACCAGAGGTACCAGTTGTCGGCGAGGTTCTCGTACCGTGTCGAAACGAGTTGCTGATATTTTTCAGCGTCGACCCAGTTTTCGATCCCTTCCGAATAATGCGATGCGGACAACAAACCAAATGCTGAGAACGATTCAGCCGCTTCCATCGCATGTGATTTCGCCTGCTTCCATTTTCCTTGCCTCATCAGCCAGTCGGCCAATTCTGAATGGATATGTGCATGGTCCAACCCGAGACTCGGCAGCTTCAAAGCCTTCTCCAGATCGGCCTGCCACAGGTCGCGCTGCCCGAGTGCGACGTGCAGCTTGGATAATTCCAGATACGTTGAGCACGAAGGAGAAATGTCGACAGCTCGTTGAAGGCACCGCAGGGCATCGGAACTGCGCTGATCCGCCTCGTACCTGCGAAATAATGCCATCAGTACGACGACGTTTCCCCCGTATTTTTCTTCCCACTCTGCCAGTGGCAAATTCGGGTTTCGCTTAATTTCATTGGCAATTGCCTTCGGCGAATGAGGGCTGATTCGAAACAGATTTCCTTTATCTGGTAGCGAGACGAGCGAGGCCTGGGCGCGAATCGCATCTTCGTAAATCTGGTCTGTGTTGGTAATGATCTTGAACGCGACTTTGTCCCCTTCGCGGGAATCCAGCCGCTCGTACATTTCAATCGTCAGCGGAATTGCAGCTGGTTCGAGCAAGTTCTTGTCGATCGCGGTTCCGAGATTTCCGAGTGCCGTTGCCGCCGCTCGCTTATCACTGCTGAATCCTTCGAGAAACTTTTCAAAAGGATGCCCTTGCACCAGCGGTTTCAATCGCTGAATCGTTCCATCAGCATTAACACCCAGCGCGTCCACCTCAACGTGCAGTATCCGGTAGGCCTGAGCAAATGAGATGTCTCGTAAAAGATCCGCCAGTACCACCCAGGATGGCCCTGCGTGATCTTTGATTCCGCCAGCAGACTGCAGAGCTACGAGCAGTTCTTTGCGCCTGGAGTTTTCGGTACGCGGATCCATCTTGCGCCCCTTGGCGGCATCGGCAACTTTTTTGGCGGCCGCCGGCAAATCGGGGATCGCCGCAGATCTTTGATAGAGATGAGGCCACATTTCGTTGAAGCCAACCTCGGTCACACCTCGCATCACTCCCAGTGCTGGCATATCGGCGAGCATGTCAGCGGCGCGACTGCAGGCGGGATTCGTCGTCAGAAACTTCTGAAGGACTTCCAGCGACCGGACCTTTTCATTCTCAAGATCGACTAACCCGGATCGCAGATACAGAGCCAGTTCCTGGTCGCTTCCCTTCACTTGCTCCAGAGACGTCGGCTTGAACTCGCAATAGGCTTGAATCAAGTCGAGCCAGCTTGGCGCGGCGTCACCCTTGGCGACTCGCGCCGCCGCTACCGCGTCTAGTGCCGCCGCATGCCGTCCCGCCAGTGCGCGAGCATATGCCCGATGAGCGAGCGAAAATGGCGTCGGTCCGTATTTTGACACCAACCGCTGAGCATACAGCAGCCCCCGCGCTTTAAATCCCTTCGAAGCCGGGCTCCAATGGAAATCAGTCAGACTGCCGAGGTTGCTGTAACTTTTGGCCAGCCCCGCCAAAGCCTCCGGACTTTCACCATCGGTTGCAATCTGCGCATGCAGGTAGCGGGTCAGAGCGAACTGGCTGACAACATCCAGCCGGTTTTCTGGCTTGGCTCCCGGACGGGTCCCAGATGCTGATTTGCGATTGGCCTTCTGAAAGCCCGCCTTTTGCAGCACCTCCACAAAGGCTCCACGCGACATCGCTTCTACCTGCTCGACCAGTGGTTCATACCAGTTCTGATCGGGAACGGGCATTTGCGGTGACGTCCAGGTGAGTGGTTGACCGCTCAACTCCCGTCGACTGATCGTGACTGTGAAATCGTACGGAACCACGGCAAATGGGTCCGAAGCTTTGCTCTCGGATTTCGTGAAACCGACAATTGTGACCTGAAATGGGCCGGGGGCGGCGTTCCCCGTCGGGATCAATTCACCAATGGCACGATCCAGTGTTGGCAGCCCCAATTCCTCTTCAGCCGAGATCAACAATCCCTGCCGCGCCAACTCACGCAACAATGATCCGAGTGTGTCCGTCCGAGTCACTATTCCGTCGAGCGATACCGCAACGACTTTTTCATAGCCCTTTGGCATCCCTCCTTGTTCCGCTTTCTGCGGCACCTGGGCAGCACATTCTTGAGGTGACCAAAATCGCGAATTCACAGCAATCATCGCCATTACGAGAGGCCAAATTACCAGCTTCGTAAACCACTTTGATCTGCTTGCCACAAAAGCTCTGCGCTGCAACATCGACGTGAGTAAGTGGACAACAGAATTCAATTTGTCATGGCACATGATGGGAATCTCCGCTGAGAAGGTGCGACAACGGCTCGATGATATTAACCATATGACACATTGAGTTACAGAGTCCAACTTTGAATAATGACGAGCGAGATTGGGGATGTCAGGAGTTGATGAATCGGCCCGCGTCCACGCCGATATAGACTTCCGCTTCTGCCTGTGAACGGCGAAAATGCGGCGTTGGTTCGCGGAGCGAACCACGACTATGGGAGCTGCCCTTATCGTATCCAATTCCTCCGAGGAATTACATCATTTCACAGGAACAGCCGGCGCTGACGTGGGCTTCTGAATACGGACTGTCATCTGTGACGGCATCGTAGCTGAGTGATAAATGCGTTGTGTCGCCTTCTGGAAATCGGCTGGTTTGGCAGTGTAGATATCCACGAATGTCTGCGGATTGCGATCAATCAATGGGAACCAACTGCTTTGCACCTGGATCATGATCCGATGGCCAGGCCGAAAGGCATGACAAACATCTGGAATCGTGAACTTCACCAGATCTGGCTGGTTTGGCACAAATGGCTCAGGCTTTTCAAAGCTCTTTCGGTATTTTCCGCGAAAGACGTCACCGCGGATCAATTGCTGATAGCCCCCCATCCGAACTCCACCGGGATTCTCTTTGGGATCGGGATAGTCATTGGGATAAACATCAATCAACTTCACTACCCAGTCAGAATCCGTTCCAGACGTTGATACGTACAATTTGACTTCGAGTGGACCAGCGAGTGTCGTATCAACATCGAGCGGCTCACTTTGATAGACCACGACATCCGGTCGGCGTGCGGCATGTCGTTGATCGGCCGTCATGTATTCCGGGGCCATGCCGATGTTGATTTTGTCCAGATACGGAACCGGCTTTGCCGGATCGCTTGGATACTCGTCATAGGCAGATATGGAACCGGATTCCTGTGGGATCTCATTGTCCAGCTTGCCCCCTGAATGGAAGTAAAGCGTCTGTGCAACCACGTTCTTTGGAGGCCAGGCGTCGTACTTCTTCCAGACGTTGGTCCCAGTTTCAAAAACCCAGGCCTCGGGGTGAGTCTGCTTGCCTTCGCCCTTCAGATGAAATTCAAAAAACGGAAACTCAATCTGCTCGCGATAGAATGCCGCCGTCTTCGAGTTGAACGTCACATGCCCCAGTGTTTCGCCATCGCCTCGAGACCATCCTCCGTGAACCCACGGTCCCATCACAAGGATATTAGTACCGTTGGGGCTGCCAGCTTCGATCGCCTTGTAGGTCTCAAGAGCACCGAACAAATTTTCGGCGTCAAACCACCCCCCGACAGTCATGACTGCCGGGCGAATCTGTTTCAGGTGAGGGCGCAGATTGCGTTCCTTCCAGAATTCATCGTAATTTCCATGCTTCATCACTTCATTCCAGAATGCGACATCCCCCTTGTAATAGAGAACATCCGCATTCGGCAGCGGCCCCATCTGCAGGAAGAATTCATATCCGTCAGGGGTATCGTGATCGAATTTGAATTCGAACTTCTTCGTTGGCTCAGGGCGAGGACGCCCGAATGTCGCCATAAAATTGAAGGCATGTGGCAATTGCAGGGCACCGTTATGATGCCAGTCATCCCCCACGAACCAGTCGACGATCGGGGCCTGCGGTGAACATGCGGCAAGTGCCGGGTGCGCGTCAATCATTCCGGCGCTGGTGTAAAAACCAGGATACGAGATTCCCGTCATCCCAACTTTGCCATTGTGATTGGGAATCTGCTTGATCAGCCAGTCGATCGTGTCGTAAGTGTCAGTACTCTCGTCAATCTGCTGCGGAGTCTTCTGGGCGAGGTGAGGGCGCATATTGACGAACTCGCCTTCGGACATCCACCTCCCTCGAACATCCTGATAAACGAAGATGTACCCGGCCTTGCCAAACAGCGGAGAAGGCCCCAGATCGCTTCGGTACTGGTCAACGCCATACGGCTTCACGTTGTAGGGAGTTCGTGTCATCAGCATGGGGTACGTCCGACTCGAATCCTTCGGAACATAGACGGACGTGAACAATCGTTTTCCGTCACGCATCGGAATTCGATACTCATACTTCGTGTAATTCGCTTTGACGTGCTCAATCCCCTGGGCCTGTACGTGAACTTCGGCAAGCGTCACGAGAAAGACAAGCGTCGCCATGACGATGGATCGAACGACGGATTCAGTACGAAACGAAGAACGCATGAGGGACTCCTGCCCAAGGATTTTTGATATTGTCGTCTGTCCACCGCAGCTTTAAGGGAGACTTCACAACAATACCGCGTGCAAACAGCGGCGTCACGCATTCCGTAGATTCGCATGAGAAGATCAGGCCTCGCCACTTGCAGATGGCAGAGACACCGTCGCGTTCCTGCGGACGGAGTTCAAAACCGACGTTCCCAACCGTATCATTCCAGCAATCAGGGCCGCGCCGGCATGTACTCATCGGGACGGAAGGAATTTCCACAATGCGACTTGCAATGCTTTTGTTTTTTAGCCTGATTTCGTTGGGAACGACGGGAGTCTTCGGCCAGGAACCGAAACCCGGCCAGCAGGTTGCACAGATGTTCACAGGAAAGAGTCCTGCGGAAAACCTCGGTTACCTGATCTATCTTCCGAAGAACTATCAGCCGTCAGAGAAGTTTCCGCTGCTGATCTTCTTGCACGGTTCGGGCGAGCGTGGAACCGAGATTTCTCTGGTAAAGAAGCATGGTCCCCCGAAACTGATTGGTCTGGGGAGAGATTTTCCGATGATCGTTGTTTCACCGCAATGCCCGGCCGATGAGCGGTGGAACGCAAAAGCGATGCTGCATCTGCTGACAGACCTGGAGTCGCGATATGCGATCGATCCACGGCAAGTTCACATCACGGGCCTGAGCATGGGTGGCTCAGGAACATGGTCATTGATTGCAACAGCACCGGAGCGATTTGCGACGGCGGTCACGATTTGCGGGCACGGCGACCCCTGGATGGCTGAACCAGCGTCACGACTGCCTGTCTGGGTCATTGTCGGCGATCGTGATCGTGTCGCAGCGAACCTGTTGGGGATGGTGGATTCACTGCGAGCCAGAGGAGCCGATGTGAAGTGGACTCTGATGACTGGGATCGGTCACGACAGTTGGACAGAAACGTACGCGAATCCAGAACTCTACGAATGGATGCTTCGCCATCGCGCTGATCCGCGATGATGGAGGGGATTAGCATCACCGCGACAGATCGCGTTAGCTCGGTCATTCGCACATTAGGAAAGTCTCACGGGAATGCCCCCATCCCGATGAGATCATCACGCTGCACGCCTCTCGGGAGTCGCGTGGCCTTCCAGGATCGCCTTGATCAGTCCGCCGCGAGCGATCGCAAACCCCGGATTGGCGGAGATTCGGGTCTGTCCGATTCGGATTGGCCAGCCTGCTTGTCCCCAGGCTTTCTGGAAGAGTTGCTCGAACCCTTCGGATTGGGTGATACCGCCGGCGCAGGCGATGCTCATCGGTTGTTGAATCAGCCGGATGGAGCCTTCGGAAATTAATGAGTCGCGGGCTTCCGTCAGGATTCCCGTCAGAATCCGTGTGCAATTGCGTTCCCATGTCGTTCGCAGCAAGTCGCTGTTTTCGGCAGCACGCGAACTTTTCTGGCTCGATAAAAACTCATCGCAGATTTCGCCTAATCGCCCCGCGATCGTGCAACGTGCCAATTCACGGCCGCAGTGCACAACGCTGAATTCGCAGTTCATCGCTCCCAGGCTGATTCCCAAACCTGAAAAGGATGAGCCCGCTAATTCCGCCAGGACCATTGCTATGCCCGACGAGATCACCTGAGGCTTGTAACCGCGCAGTGCGACGAGTTGCTTCAGGAAACGGACATCCAGCGATTGGCTGTCTGCCTCCAAACCGTAGCCGCCGGGGACAGTCAGGCAGCAGATGGGAGTTCCGGATTCCGCAGCGGGCAGAATCGCCTCCACCATCAATGCAAGAATCTGACGGGCGACTGGATCACCTTGCGGCAACCGGCCATCACGCAGCAAAGGAACCACGGATAGATCAAGCATTGAAGCGCATTCGCTCGCGTCATCGCCGAAAATTACAAGGTCGTCGCCACAGGTGCCATGGCGGGCCTGTGTACTCGCTAAAAGTCGTCGATGCCCCGGTGTATCTCGGACAACGAGATATGAACTCCGGCAACGCCGAGCAATCAAGCTCTCTCCAGAATCACGTAGTGAACGAAACTCGGTGGTCCCAAGGTCAAGGCCGACACTCACGGTTGACCTCCCTGAAGTTGGCGAAGTGCGTCAGTCACGGGGGTGTCGCTGTGCTTGAGCTCGGGTTGTGCAGCAGTCCGAAACGTTTTACCGGCCGCTGCCGCAACTGTGTTCTCACCGGGACGTCGACGCATAAAGTGTGGCTTCGCCGGCCCAGGCCGATGAGCCGAATCGAACTCATCGATCACTTGCTCGGTTTCCTGTTGTATTGCCGCCGACTCCGAAACTCCGGGTTTCTGGCTGACGGCAAAGTGTGGTCCCTGAACCGTCTTTGCCTCGGCCGCGTCTACGCGGAACACAGGAGGTGGAACGATCCGGCCCTGCAGCACCATCTGCCCTGGGAACACGGGAGATTCTTCTTCAATCGGAATCTGGTTGGCGAGAAGCTTGTCGATCCATTGAGCGACGGGAACTTCGGCTTTCTGGTCTTCTGTTTCAGTGATCGAATCTGCTGGCGGCCTGGCAAGCGAAACTTCTGTAGTCGACGCCTGCAGTGGCTGGCTTGATTCGATCAAAGGCTCTGCGGCAGTCATTGCAGCCTGCTGTTTTAATGCTGAGGAAATCTGGGAATCGAGGTTTGGAGCCGAGGCAACCTGCTCTTCAAAGTAACGTCGCGTCAGGATTGCGACACCGACGAGCAGTCCGATGCAGGCAACGATGCCAAACATTTGGCCGAACGAGAAGGATGAACCTTTTGGTGCTTCAACGATCTCGTCGTCGCTGGCATCGAGTGGCTCTTCGTTGATATTGATCTGGGGTTCAACGCCCTTGGGTTTTGTCGCACGCGACGAATCCGCTTGTGCGCGAGGTTCTGAATCAGGCTGCGTATCGACACTCGACGACGACGTGATTCGCGGTTGACCGTTAAACGGAATGGTGGCAATCCGCGGCGGAGTGCTTACGATCGGTGCACTTGGCGGCGGGATCTCCAGCTTTTCGGCTGCAGGAGGTTGAATCATACCGGGCTGTTGAGTCGCCGCAGGGGTTGGATTCGGCAGCGTTGCTTGTCCGTAGGTGGACGATGGCGGGTTTGGCTGGTAAATCGGCTCATTGCCGTTGCGGGCCATCATGGGCGGCAATTGTCCGACATTGCGCAGTTCCGGAGATTGGCCGGAGGGACCACCAATCAGCGAAGGAACAGCACCTGTCGCGATCTCGGAGTCATAGGGAACCGGGAACGCAGGAAGTTTATTACGATTCACAGAGTTTCGTGGAAAGTACAAAACGGTTCCGTCCGCCAAAGCCGTATCAATCGGTTGCGGTGCGGCTGATTGTGAAAGCAGCCTTTCTGGGCCGATCACCCGCACTGCCTGTGCCAGTTCCAGCGGCTGATCGAGCATCCGCACGACCTTGCCAATCTGAGCGTTTTCATGCTTGATTTTGACGACGACAGGTCGATCGAGAACGTTTACAAAGGCAACTTGCACGCCGGTTGGATCGGGACGAAAGGCGGCCTGAGCTTCCCGGACAACTTCGGATCGTACTTTAGGATCGGCATCGTACAGCTTGCTGATGGCAGCCTGTGCTCGCTTTGATTCGACAACCAGCAGGTCGCCAGCGAGCAGTGACACGTGTGACTGCGGAGAGTAGTACAGACTTTCGACAATGCGATCCTGGCGGATGACACGGATCGAACCCGACGCATCTTCCGTCAATCCACCGGAGCGACGAATGATTGCGGGAAGATTCAGCGAAGTGGGATCGAGGCGATAGACACCCGGCTTGGAGATCTCGCCGAGAATTCCGACATAGATCTCAGACGACGAAGTCACCGGCCCCCAGGTGATCACCTTGGCATTCGACCCTGGCCCCTGGGCACGGACATCCGCAGCCATGATCGCCAGCACAATCCCCAGGCAGCGAATCCAACCGAACATTCTGAGGCCTCGCATATTGATGACGGTCCCTACGCGCGGACTTCTCCACACATTCCGAATCATCGGCAGACCTGGCACAACTCATCCACAAAAAGCGTTGTCGGGAAACAGTCGTTATGAAGGATTTGGGTTGTCACGGGCGGGGGCTGGATTCGTCGGCAATATCTGCCGGGAAAGCGGCTGCATCTCCACCTGTGTGCGGTGTGGTTGCTTCACGCGGGCTGATTTTATTGGGGCGAGTTCTTCATCCCGACGTTTTAGCGCCAGACTCGATTTTTGTAACCCACTTTCGAATCAATTCACAGCCTCTCCGCGAACCAACGCTTCTTCGTTGAAACACCTCTGTGAACGAGGCGACTTTGAGTTGGAATACGCAAATTCAGCGTTGGTTCGTGGAGCAAACCACAACTATCTGCCCCTTTGCGGACCTGACGCTGCAAGCACACGACACGAACGCCACGGGTCTTCGATACGACATGGACAATTCGTCGATGGCATCTCCTCGCAAGATGATTGTCAGTTATCGACTTGCCCAGAAAAAATTGGGTGCATGACAGGTTGTGGCCCGAACATCGCGGTGATTCATTGTGTCTTGGGGCAGTCAACTGTAACCAAATTGAAAATGATTGCCGTGTGACTGCGATCCAGGCGACTTGTCAAATATTGCTTTGGCTGCCAGACTCAATTGAGATCTGCCAGTTCACGGCAAACGGAAAACGGTACTGCTGATGGTGATGCGACACATGCTTGACGAAATGCGGCCGGTTCGTGCGGGTTTGAAGCGCGGTGGGGTTGTCCTGCTCCGAAGACATTTCCTGTTGGTTATGACGCTGCTGATGACGTCACCGCTCGTTCCTAATGCCTCTGGCGGTGCGATGTTGCTGCATATCGGCGCAACGACGCCGCGTGTCGTTCCGCGGGGTGCGACGACCGAGATTACGATTCAGGGGATCTGCCTGAAAGAAGCCCAGGAGATTATTTTCTATAAGCCGGGAATTCGAGTGGTCAGTATCGAGCAACTGCCGAAGTTGCCTCAGCCGATCGGCTTGGTTCACGGCGGCAGGATGGAAGAACAGATCCTCTGTAAGTTCGAAGTGGCGCCCAATTGCGTACCGGGCGAACATCCGTTTCGAGTTCGGACTGCTGCTGAAATCACATCGCTGGGAACGATTCACGTCTCCCCTTTCAAGGTCATTGACGAGAATGAGCAGGGGAACAACTCCAATGATACCTTCCAGACCGCCATGCCGGTGACGACGAATGTCAGTGTCCGCGGGCGGATGGGACCGAGTTCCAAAGGGGATATTGACGTCTATCGAGTCCCCGTCGTTGCTGGGGGGCGGGTGTCAGTCGAAGTTGACTCCGTTCGCATTGCTGATATGCACTACGGAGGTTCAGAATACGATCTCGCACTTCGGATTCTCGATGAAGCAGGGCGGGAACTGGGTTCGAACGATGACAATCCACAGCATCTGCAAGACCCGCTGCTCTCCATCAAGACGCCGCGCGACGGGTTTGCATATGTCGAAGTGCGGCGGTCTGTGTTCGTTCCGCATGACAAGGCCTACTGTGTGCATATCGGAACAAATCCTCGCCCGTTGGTGACCTATCCGCTTGGTGGTTCTGCCGGAACGAAGCAGTCGTTCGAACTGCTGGGCGATCCACTGGGGCCGATTTCTGAGTCATTGGCGATTTCAAGCCAGCCTGGGACGTTTGAGCATTTTGGCGAGGCTCCGTCCCCGCTGTTGATTCGTTCCTGCAGCATTCCAAACGTTCTGGAGGAGACTCAGGCGGCGAATACTCGCGTCGCAAATCTTCCTGCCGCATTGAATGGGCGGATTGATCAGCGCGGCGATGCGGATGCGTTTCAGGTTTCAGTCAAAAAAGGGGATCGCTGGCGCGTGCGCGTGTTTGCCGCTTCGCTCGGTTCGCCCATCGATCCAAAACTGCGAATCCGGTCTCTCGAATCACTCACCAGTGGAGCCTCACCGGACATTGATGTGGATGACAGTCGGCTGGTTGATCGCGATATCTTTGGGACAGGTTTTCGCAGTGGCGGCGGCCTGAAGGATATTCTTGATCCCTCCGTGATCTGGGAACCGAAGGCCGATGGAGACTATCTGATTGAAATCGAGGATACCAGCGGCTCCAGTGGCCCGGAGGCGGTCTATCGTATTGAAGTTGAGCCAGCATCCAATTCGATTCATACGCTGCTCGCCAGCACCGCGTTCGATTGGGAAGAGTGTATTCGAACGAGTGGTCTGGTTGTGCCTCAGGGAAACCGCTGGACCGTCAACATCAGCCTGCCACAGGGGCAGGGAAGCAGCTTTCGGGGCGAGTTTGACTTGATCGCTCATGGATTGCCCGAGGGGATCAGATTGGTGTCGGGACGGGTTCCCGCCGGTCGAACACTGTGGCCCGTGCAGTTTGTGGCTGCCCCCGCAGCCAGGCCAGGAAGTGCACTGATCACAATCGAGGCGAGGCCCGTAGATACGACTCAGAAGCTCGAGAGTCACTCCCAGCAGTCACTGCCGTACATTAATCACTCGGGAGGAGACGCATGGCGGACTGTCAGGCTTGATCGCTATGTTCTGGCCGTGACAGAAGAGGCTCCGTTTTCGGTTGAAATTCAGTCGCCGCCGACAGCCCTCGTTCGAGGTGGCGAATTGGCAATCCCGGTCAAGATCATACGGCGGAAGGATTTCAACGAGCCCATTGAATTTCAGTGCGACTGGGTTTCGCCAGGTGTTTCCGTACAACCGGCGACCATTATCCCGGCGGGCGAAAATGCAGGGATCTTGCGAATCACCGGGGAATTGAATGCACCGCTTGGCAAGTGTCCGCTGGTGATCAGTGCCTGCACGATGCGCGAGGATCTCGATCCGTATCTCGGGACCGGGCGGATCAGGGTTTCGTCCGAGATCGTGGATTTGTCGATTGCCGAACCATTTATAGAACTCACGAGTCAGCCGGAAGCGGTTCGCAGGGGCGAGCGGAAAAAATATGTGTGGGCAGTTCAGCACAAGAGCCCGTTTGAAGGTTCGGCAACTACGCGTTTGCTGGGACTTCCCAAGGGAGTCAGCGTTGTGGAACCCTTGCCGGTGGTGACCCGCGACAGCAAGGAAATCGCCTTTGAGGTGGAAGCGACAAACGAGGCCTTGCTGGGAAGCGTTCGTGGTATCAACTGCGAAATCACTGTCCGTGCCGCGGGGCAAGAAATCCGTCAACGAACGGGAAATGGAACATTGCGGATTGATCCGCTCATTGAAGCCAAAAAGCCTTAGTGCTCATTTGTGGATAGCTAGGAGTGAGGCGCAAGAATGAGCCGGAACAAGAGAATGGAAGAAGTCGAAGATCGCTTACCCGACATGTCAGCCGCCGAGCTTCAAGAAGAATTGAAGTTCTGGAAGGGCCGCGAACATTTAATGTGGGGGGCCAGCGATAAAGCCCTACGCAAAATGGATTCATAAACTGGAACGGGCACTCGAAGTTAAGCTGCGTGACGAGTGCGAATAACTCGACATCCACAAAGCTAGAACACGACCGTTGACGGGAAAAAGAGGCACGTGATGCCTGGTCGAAACAACAAATTTCCTTCTTCTTCGATAAGTAATTTCATGCTGCGAAGTTTCCATTGTTTTTGCGTTGCATCGGTCGGGATGTTATCGATCTGTCACAACGCGACCGTTGGTGCGGCCGAAGTCAGTTTCCGCCGTGATGTCATGCCGGTCTTTTTTCGAGCGGGATGTAACTCGGGGACGTGCCACGGTTCGGCCCGAGGCAAAGACGGGTTCATGCTGTCCCTCTTCGGGTATGACGCAAAAGGTGACTACGAACGCGTTGTCAACGAGATGGTTGGACGTCGAGTCAATCCGGCCGTGCCATCCCAGAGTCTGCTGTTGTTGAAGGCGACAGGAGCAGTACCACACACCGGAGGAAAGCTCTTCAGCCGCGATAGCGAGTATTACCGGACGATCTTGAAATGGATTGAAGCGGGATCTCCCGATGATATCGGCGACGTTCCCGTAACCGTGGCAGTCGAGTTGTCGAGCGAGCGTCTGTTGTTTGAACGTCCTCAAGCGAAGGAATCGCTGAAAGTCACTGCAAAAGCGAGCGACGGATCGACACGCGATGTCACGAAACTCGCTCGGTACTTTTCCAACAACGAGAGTGTTGCCAGGATTGATACGGATGGAAACGTGACGGCAACGGGGGCGGGAGACACTCATGTGTTTGCCCGATTCAGTCGTTTCACAGTGGGGGTTGAAGTCATCGTCTTGCCTCAGGAAGGAAACTTTGTCTGGCCCAACCCAGCGACAGCCAATTTTATCGATGAACTGGTATTCGACCGGTTGCAGAAACTTCGAATTGCACCTTCAGAGTTGTGTGACGATGAAACATTTCTGCGGCGAGTGACTCTGGATCTGATTGGACGCGCGCCGACGGTTGAGGAATACCGCGCCTTCATGGTGGATGCGCGACCTGACCGGCGTGCCGTGAAGATTGAACAGTTACTCGCGGACGATGCGTTCGCAGATTACTGGACGGCTCTCTGGGGTGAGCAGTTGCGGATCATCGGCGGCAACTATGCCCCCTTGGCGACCGATGTGAAAGCGGCCGATGCCTATTACCAGTGGATTCGCAAGCAGATGCGGGATGGCAGGCCGCTGAACGAGTTTGTCGCAGAAATGGTAGATGCCTCAGGCAGTAACCTGACGAACGGCCCGGTGAATCTCTACACAATGCTGGTTCACAAGCCACAATTTGAACCGAAAGCATTCGCCGCTGACTTCTCTCAAGTCTTTCTGGGGGTGCAGATTCAATGTGCCGAATGTCACAATCATCCGTTTGATCGGTGGACTCAGGATGACTACTACAGCTTCGTCAGTTTCTTTACGGGAATGAAGCGGAAGCCAGGTGTCGAACCCCGGGAACGGCGGATCTACTGTGACACGACTGCACCACCAGCGCGGCATCTGGTGGACGGTCGTCCGATGCCAGCCAGAGTGCTGGGTGGAATCGAACCGGTCGCCGCGGGTGGCGATCCACGGACCGCGTTGGCCCAATGGCTTACCTCACCACAAAACGATCTTTTCAGCAGGAATCTGGCGAACAGGATCTGGGCTCATTTTCTGGGACGTGGCATTATCGAGCCTGTTGACGATGTTCGTGCGAGTAATCCACCTGTCAACGCTCCGTTGCTGGAGGCGCTGTCAAAGCGACTGGTGGAGTCGAAGTTCCGTCTGAAGACGCTGGCGAAAGAAATCTGCAATTCACGAGTTTACCAGTTGAGTGCCAAGCCAAATGCGTCAAATCAGCGAGACACACGCCAGTTTTCGCACGCACATCTGCGCCGCTTGCGAGCGGATGTGCTGCTCGATTCGGTGGTCACGGCCACGGGAATTACCCGGCGTTTCAACGGATTCCCGGAAGGGACGCGAGCCATTGAATACTATCCCCGCGAGTCGGGTGATACAGAAGGCCCCCACTTTGGCGATCCATTTTTCGCCACGTTTGGGCGTTCCAGCCGCGGGACCGTCTGTGCCTGCGAAACGAAGAAAGAACCGACTCTGTCACAAACTCTCCATATGGCGGTGGGAGAAACCGTAAAGGACCGGATTGCAGGCAATTCGGCCGTCCAGAAAATGCTGGACCGAAACGCTGCCCCCGAAGAAATCGTCGAAGAGCTATTTATCAGGACGCTTTGCCGACGCCCCACCAGCAGCGAGCGAACAGCGATTCGCGATTTGATCGGCGAAGATTCCAAGGATCGAGCGATCTACGAGGATATTTTCTGGAGCCTGTTGAACTCGACTGAATTTTCGTTCAACCACTAGTCCCCTGAGCACTTTTGCAGAGTCGGTATCACCGAATGAGATCTCTTTTTCTAAAAACTCTCGTAGTGTCTGCGGTGTTCGTCGTGATCGGATTGGCGGCATGGTCCGCCATCCAGCCACGCCCACGACAGATCGATCCTATTCCAGAATCGGAAGTGGAGCGGACGATTGTCGAGAAGGGGACAACGTATAAGCTCCATAAGGGGAGCCTGTACCGGGTCAATGCAAGCAGCGGGAAGTGGGAGTTCGCTCAACAGGTTTACGACCCCGATTTTTACACCAAGAATTACATCGAGCGAAATGGGGCGATCTTTCGGAAGAATCCCGATGGTGAACCGTTGCCCGTAAAGCGGACGTTCCATGACGACTTCGAAGGGACAAAACAACTCGCTGATCTGATCGGGCTGAAGCGAGGCTGGACAACATGTGAGCTGCAATCACCGAAGACACCGACTGTCAATGACTATGTGAAGCTGCGCAACCGCATTTTGAAAGGCGAGGCAGACTTCATCGACAACCGGATTGAGCCCAGCAATGAATTGTCGCACGGCGGAAAAACGGCCTTGAAAACCGTTTCGGTTCCCCCGAGTCGCGGGATGGTGACAGCCAAGGCATCGCTCTCCACGGAACTGATGCACTTCGTAAAAGGAGACGATGTCTGGATATCACTCTGGTGCCATGTTCCGACCGGAAGTGGGATCCCCTTTACGGTGCTGGACCTGGAAACGACCTGGATTCATCAGCATCCCGGGATGCGGATTGTCATTGTCGATGGCAAATATGCGGCTTTTCAACTGAAAGGGTTCGATCATCCGTACTACAGTCAGCCCAAGGGGAAAGAGATTCCATTCCCCACAGGACGCTGGGTCCATCTCAAATCCCATCTGAAGTTGTCTGAGAAAGACGATGGTGTGATCGAGTTATGGCAGGACGGAAAGAAGATCATCGACGCACGTGGGCAAACGCTGGTGTTTGCCCACACGATCTACAACAGTTTTGAGATTGGTATCAGTGCCTACAACGGAAGCGACAAGCCGACCACTCTGTTCGTCGACGATGTCACGATTTCCGATACTTCGCTGAGCGAGTGATGGACTTGCGCCAACGCAGTCGCTCTCTTCGTTGGCTGTTGACCGGAACCAGGTTGGCTTGAATGACAACCACAACGATAGATGCTGCCACACTATTTCGGAACAGTTACAAAGTCCGAGCTTTTTGTCCTCGTGGCTTCAATGCCTGAATCCGTGCCACCAACGACAAAGGCAGAAATTGGCAGGTCAATCTTGTTGTAAATGCCGGAGTGGTCCGTATGGACGTGCACCCACGCCTCTTGAAGGCCAGAAGCATTTGGCGCATTATAGACGATCGTGATGTTGTATTCCCGGCCGGGTTTGATCGTATCAAACTTCGCTGAAATGTCCGGTCGACTCGTTGTCAATCCCGTGATATCGAATTTTAAGTCTTTGAGTGCAGAGACTCTGACACTTTTAGTCACGGAGTCTCCGGCCTGAATTCGGGGGATTCGAGTGATTTCCGGTGCCATTTCGACGTTCATGATCACGTCTCCGTGCATCGAAAAACGCGTAATGGGCACCTGTGGATCGTTCGTTTCAACAACCAGATGTTTTTTAATTTCGCCCTTCAGTCGCGTCAAATTGAGCTTTACTTCCACGAATGCTGACGTCCCGGGCAACAGTTCGGTGGCAGAGACCTTAGCGACCGTACAACCGCAAGCCGCTCTGACATCCGTTACGCGAAGTCACAACTGTCCGGCTATAAGTCGAACAGCGTCAACTGCTTATGTGGTTGGTTA
>JBAWWJ010000008.1:0-73957 GCA_037146815.1 Planctomycetota bacterium | reverse complement strand
TTTTTTCACGTTCTTTCCGAACTCCGCTAAACAGGTTCGCTTACTTGAGGACTAAAACAAATCTGGCACTCTAAAAAAAAACAGCGGTCAGTATTTGACTGACCGCTGTTTGATTGTCTGGCTGTTGATCGCAAACGGTTACTTCTCGACGCCGGCGTCTTTGAGAGCCTTCGCCTGCTGCTCTTTCGAAACTGCAGGGTTTGGCGTGGCATCGCCTTGAAGTTCTCCGCGGATCCAGCGGATTGCGGCTTCGGTTGAATCGAGGAATCGTTTGTCATTCCACGTCGATTCGTTGTGTCCGAGGTTGTTAAAGAAGATCTTGCCATCGCCCCAGCTTCGACACCAGGCAACCGGAACATGTTCGGCATGCAGGCCGGTACCTCGTTTTTCCCCCTTGGTGGGGCATTTGGCAATATTCAAGCTCATCAGAACATGAACGTTTTCTGGAACCCAGTGGTCGTACCAGTAGATTTCATCCTTGATCTGGAACTCTTCGCCAAACGCCTTCATTGCGGGATGTTGTGTGTCATGGACACTGATCGTGACCAGTTCCCCGGCATTCCATGGGTGACCCTTGAATGTTCCACCGGCGAGATCCCAGTACCATTTATGGGCGGGATTATTGGTCCGATATGTATCCGCGGCGGAATGAAAACCGATCCAACCATGGCCCTTTTGCTTCAGCCAATCGTTCATGAAGTAGTCACGTGCTTCATCGGTGATGTCGAGTTCGCCGGTCGTATAGAACATCACGATGTCGTAGTTCTTCAGGTTTTCCTTGGTGAAATCTGCCTTGGAATCCTGAGTGCAGTGAATTTCAAACAGGCCGGTCTTCTGGCCAAGCTGGGTCATTGCCACTTCAGAAACGGCCAGGTCCCGCTTGTCGCGATTCACTGAACCGTGTTTGAATCCCTTGCTCTGTGTCAGAAACAGAACTTTCGATTTGTCTGCCGCTGCGGCGGCACCGGAAATCATCAGGCAGCCCACAATGGCTACGACCAATTGACGAGAAAGCTTCACAGTCAGATGCTCCTGGAGAATGTTGCCTGGCCTTTGCGCTTCCGGGCGACGTCAACACCGGGCGCAGGGGGCAGCATACGACGAAGGCAAGGATTCTCGCAAGCGGGCGACGTGTCCCCAGAATGCCGTTCACAGAACGACGGAGCGAACCCCTTGCTTTGTGGGCGGGTCTTCAGCCCAGAAGAGACGAGCGATAGCGGACCGGGCATCCATCGTAAAATGAAACCTACGCCGCACAATCAGAACTGAAACACGACCTACTACGGGCGACCACCAACCGTCATTGGTTCGGTCTTCTTTTCACTGGGTGCCGCACCACCTGCAGGTTGAGGTCCTGGTACCGCACCGCCTGCAGGTTGAGGTCCTACTGGAGGTTGCGGTCCTACTGAAGCTTCCAGAGCCTGGATCTGCTGGACCGTCAATCGCTGCCCATGCAGAATCGAAACGACCATAGGAAGGATAAGGTCATAGATCGGCTTGGCGGCGCCTTGTGCGCTATTCAAGAGCCCTGCTTTCGACTTCTTGTCGGCCATCAGATCATTGGCATCCAATTGCTGGAATGCGAGATAAACACGGATAAACTCGCCCTTCCAACGTGGGTCGTCCTTCTGCTGCGGTTGCTGTTGTGCAGCCTTCGCTAACTGTAAGGCAAACCCTCCAACAGCCTGTGTGATGTCGCCGGTCTTAACAACCGGTGGAATTGGAATCCGGCCAAGGGATTTGGCAGCCTCGGCGCGAACGAGATACGGCCGACCGCCGTCTTTCAAGACCCCCACCAGAGCGTTGACGACGAACGGTTTGCCAGCCTGATCGACATTGACGTCAACGACAGACATCGCGCCCGCCAAACGCATCTGATACCAAGGGTGAGTTCCTGGTTTTTGCAAATCCCCCGCCAGTGCCTGTCCAACAGTCATTCGCAACGGGAAGACCGGATTACCAAGTTTCATCAGGCGAACAATGCCGTTAACCGCACAAACTTTCACTGCATCCGGCTGGTCTGGATTAGTGATGACTTTCACCAGAGATTCCAGCGACGGAGCATATGCTTCAAGCTTCAACGAAAGCTTTGAGTTTTCTTCCGTCAGGTTGAGTTCTCCGAGGATTAACGTCAGATGGAGTCGGACGTAGTAATCCTGAGTCGTCAGGAGCGGGTCGATCAAGGCGACCAATTCCTGCATCACCAGTTGCCTGAAGTTTTTGACTTGCGGACCAGTCAGGCTTGGTGTGGTCGCCGCGTTGACCAAATCTTTCGTGACCTGATCATGCAACGCCGAAAGTTGTGGCCGGTTCTCTCTCAGGCACATCATCGCAATGCGGTACTTCAGCCCCGTGCGCAACAATACTTTGTCTGCGTCGGTCGAAGTGGCGTTTCTCAGAACATTCGAATACTTGCTCAGATCCTTGCTGATCTTCTTCAACTCGTCAGCAGAAACAAAGGGTTGCCCTTCGTCCATCAACGGGCTTTTCGCGGGCGGAAGCGTGAAACCGGGAGGGAAATTGACTGGATCAATTTTCAGATCCTGAACCGGTCCCTTAGGTCCGTTCGGATCTGCTTGACCTGGAATTCGAACCGGGTTTGCTCCCGGCCCCATACCTGGTCCCATTCCAGGGCCCATACCCGGACGCATTCCGGGACCACTATTGGGAGGAGATTGCGCATGCTGGGCAAAAGCGCCCCGGTCCGGAGATGCTCCTCCGTTGATGAATGCGGCAGTAATCGCCAGCACAATCAACGAATTGGCATTCCGGTAGTTTGGCAACGAGGTCACGTTCAAGTCTCGCACGGGGCCATCCCTTAGTGATCACGAAACCGTATCGTGGTGAAATCGAAAATCTGCCGCGTATGAAGAGACTACCCCTTCATCAATCGCTCAGATCCTACGAATCCCCCAGACACACTACCTGCGAAAACAGAGTTTTGCCACTGCACATCGACGATTCATCTTCGGTTCTACCACGTCGATTCGACCTGCAACGGAACACTCGGACATTCGAACCTGAGGTGGATCGCGATCGCAACGATTACAACGAATAGAACGACGAGTTGTGAACGATACGGAGCACGAAGTGGATCGACAACCGAACTGAACAGTGAAGAGGTGAAAAATGAAGGAAGAACCCTTCACAAGGATCGGCGAACACCTGAGTGAATGAAGATTTGAAATGCGAATTCAGGCTAGCACTCACGGATACGTCGTGTCAAGCACCGTTTCGCAGCAATCTACCGATGATTCCGGCTGCGCTGTCAAAGGTCAATGACTCAACTGGCAGTGGCGGGAACTTCCAGTTGTGAAAAGAATGCCGTCAAACGTCGGTCATACTCGGCCGCAGCTACGGTACGTGCCTTATTGTGCTTGGCGCTGGGAACGGTCCAGATTTGAGCCGATGGCGAATGGATCTGACGAGCCAGTTCACGAGCCACGTCGGGATGGACATAATTGTCACGCTCACCGGTGACAAGCAAGACCGCGCGGTCGCGAAGACGAGGCAACCAGCGCTCCAGAACAACGTACGGCCGATGACGCAAGATCCGGCTCGTCCAGCGAACCAGGATCGTCGTAATTTTGTAGTGCCAGCGTGGGATCAGTTCACTCGCCCAGGTGGGCAAATAAATCTTCGACCAGTGCAGCATAAAGTAGAGCATCAGCGAGTCTGTTGAATAGGCCCCTTCGCAACAAACGGCCTTGACATGCGGTGACTCGGCGGCGGCAATTAATGCCAGGGATGATCCGCGGCTGACTCCCATCAGTCCCAGTGGCAAGCCTTGCAAGTCAGGGCGTCCAGCAATGTAGTTCAGAGCCGCGCGAACATCTTCCACTTCGTACATTGTGGGCCAGTGGTTTGGCGTATAGCCGGGCAGATTATCACTCTCCCCCTGTCCGCGGAAATCGAACGAAAGGACGTCAAATCCGTCGTCAATCAAACCACGGCAGTACGACATTGCCGACCAGTGTGTTCCGTCCGTTTCCGGGCAAAAAAGTATCAATCCCTTGGGAGTACGGTCCGGAAGGTGATAAAGGCTGCCACGAAGCGTCAGTCCATGGCTCGTCGTAAATTCAATCGGTTCTGCCATGGGGTCGGGTGGAAATGTATTAACACGGAACGGAGGCTTGGTTTCGAAAATGCGCAGAACGATTGCGACGTAGTAGACGCGCACGGCAAGATCAAATGCCAGTAGGACTACGATGATCGCCAGCAGCCACGTCACTCAAGACCTCCTGAAGAACCAACCCATTTCTGCGTCGTTGCGCAGACCAATTCACGCAAATTCACCTTCAAAAATATCAGGCAACATACTCCGAGAAAATCAACGAAACATTCTGGCCACCGAACCCAAAGCTGTTTGACAATGCCCGATGGACCCGCAAATTGCGAGCGGCATTGGGAATGTAGTCCAGGTCGCACTCAGGGTCGGGTGTCTGATAGTTGATTGTCGGCGGGACGACACCATCACGAATGCTCAGCAAACATGTGATCGCCTCCACACTTCCGGCAGCGGCAATCAAGTGCCCCATCATGCTTTTGATGCTGGAAACCGGCGTCTTGTAAGCGGCGTCACCAAACGTCTGGCGAATGGCGGACGTTTCGACTTTATCGTTGACTTCAGTGCTGGTCCCGTGTGCATTGATGTACTGGATATCTTCGGGGTTCACTCCGGCATCGCGCATCGCCATCCGGATACACGCAACCGCGCCACGTCCTTCTGGATGGATATCCGTAATTCGGTAGGCATCGGCGGTCGAACCATATCCGACGATTTCACCGTAAATACGTGCCCCGCGTTTGCGGGCATGTTCCAGTTCTTCCAGAACGACCATTCCCGCGCCTTCGCCCAGGACGAAGCCATCGCGGTCTCGATCGAAAGGACGAGAAGCCCCCTGAGGATCTTCGTTATGAGTGGAAAGAGCTGTCAGCAAATTGAACCCCGTCACACCGAACGGGTGAATCATGCTGTGTGCGCCACCCGAAAGCATCGCGTCAGCGTCGCCACGGCGAATGATTTCGGTCGCTTCACCGATCGCCTGGCTAGAAGCAGCACACGCGGTTAGACAGTTCAGGTTTGGTCCTTGGGCATCAAACAAACCTGCCAGGTGACCAGCGGGCATGTTCGGTTCTTGCTCAAGTTCTGTCTGGGCATGAAGGCGTTGCAAACCTGCGCGAGTGAACAGTTCCAGATCGACTTGACCATCTCGCTGTGACTGAGCAATCAGCCCCATCACCAGATGGAAATCCTGCTGGCCTTCACCGGCCCCCAGATAGACCCCGAACTGTGCCGGGTCCATCTTCGATTCCAGCAGGCCGGAATCATCGATCGCCTGCTTGGCGGCACCAACGGCGAAACGAATGTTCCGACCAGAAAACTCAAATCGTTTCGCGTCGTCGACGTACTTGCTCAGATCGAACCCGCGGACTTCAGCGGCGAATTTCGTGGGAAAATGCGAAGCGTCAAAGTGAGTAATCGCACCGATCCCGCTCTTCCCTTCCTGCAATGACTTCCACATTTCTTCGACGGTGTTGCCGATTGGAGTAATTGCTCCCATACCTGTGACAACGACTCGACGTCTCATGGCGAATTCCTCTTCAACTGCTGCGGAGACTCTTCGCGACCATCCCGGCCACGCGCGAAACCCATGCGGACATTGATTGGCAATCCCGCGGATCACCTTTCCCGCCGGAATCATTCCGCGGAACCATCTCCCGCTTTCCCGACATCGAGAACCCCACGGAGCATGGAAAATACGAAGTTCTTTTGATCGATCTTCCCGCCACCACCCGCGGCTTCGTCGACGTGAGCAAAGACAATCTCGCCCTCGGCAACTAAACGTTGTCCAACGTGAGCTTGAACTTCAACCATCCCACCTTCATCACGCGCCTCGATCAGTTTGGCCGTGTACACAAGCGTATCGCCGGGACACGCCCAACTATGAAAGGTCATTCGAGGGACCTTGGCCAAAATGACGATGTGCGCGAACTGCTTCTGTTCACCCAACAGGATTCCGCCCGTTTGAGCCATTCCTTCGAGCATCAATGAAGCGGGCATGACTGGGAACCCCGGCATGTGGTCATGCAGATGGTCTTCAGACAACGTCACGTTTTTAATCGCCGTGGCGTGTGACCCGCTTTTGAACTCGGTAAACCGATCGATCCAGAACCAACGCATTCAAAGCCCTCACGAAACCGCGACCGCGTCCGGTCGCGACAAATCCTGTCGGGCTGTGATCAGGCCGCCAGCTTCGAAGCCAGGAAATTGACTACCATGTTCACGGTGAACAGGTCTTCGACGTTTTCGACCCGTGGATCCTTAGCGAGGGCATCCAAGGTGTCCTTGTCCGCGTGCGGCAACCGGGTGCGCAGTTCGTCCAGGCCCTTGGCAGTCACCCGACCGTTTTCGGCAAACCCGGAATCGGCAGTAAACAGACTTTCCGGAAACAACTCGTTCCGAGGAATCTTGATGCCAAAATTCTTTTCCAGGCGGAAAACGATGTCCAGAAAATCGATCGATTCGGCACCCAGATCCGCCTTGAGACGGGAGGTTGCAGTGACCTCATCCTCGTCCAGACCGAGCGCATCGACCAGTGTTGACTGAACTTTTTCAAAAATTTCGTCGCGTGAAGGCATCCAAGATTCTCCTGCGGTCAAGCGTACGAGACAAACCTGTCCCGAATACCGATCCGCGAAATGGCCCCAAAACTGAAGATTGATCGCCGGGGCAACGCACGGATCAATCAAACTCGAAAATATGTTCAGGTCTAAACACCCAAGCAGAAAAGGTTAACCCATTCCGCCAAGCGTCAGCCCACCATCCACTTTCAAAATCTGCCCGGTGACGTAACTGGCCTGTTCACTCACGAAAAACAGGACCGCGTTCGCAATATCATCGGGTTTTCCCAGACGCCTCACTGGAATCGAATTCTTGATCTTATCGCCCGCTGCATTCACAACTGCCACTGTCATATCGGTTTCGATAAACCCCGGGGCAACGCAGTTGACGGTAATTCCACGCTTGGCGTATTCCGTCGCCATGCAGCGGGAAAAACCTTCAATTCCAGCTTTGCTCGCCGCATAGTTTGCCTGACCGGGATTCGAAAAATCGGCCGAAACGCTGGACATATTGACAATTCGACCATACCGAGCCGACATCATCGGGCGAACAACAGCCTGACAGAAGTTGAAAACACTTGTCAGATTTGTGTCAATCACCTGCTGCCAATCGTCGCTGCTCATCGCCAGAATCGGTTTATCTCGAATGATACCCGCATTGTTCACGAGAATATCGATCTTTTCCCATTTCGCCAGAACTTGTTCGACGATCGCGTCTGCTTCGACCTTTTTGCTCACATCTGCTTGCAGCGCCAAGACTTCATGTCCCAGGGCCGTCTGTTCCGCCGCTAGCTTTTCAGCGGCTTCTTTATTGGATTGATAGACGAACGCCACTTTGGCCCCTGCTTCTGCAAGGCTGCAGACGATGGCTCGTCCGATTCCGCGGCTCCCCCCTGTCACCAACGCTATCCGTCCGGAAAGATTCATCAAAATCGACATCCTTTTGCGCCCGTGAGCGATACGACGCTACTCAACTCTATGAAAACGTGAACTTTGTCGCCTGACTTTATCTTAGGCAGGTGGAGTCCAAATCTGCTGGAATATGTTTCGGTAACTTTCAGTTCGAGCGGAATCCGACGCCGCTAACTCTGGATTTCGGTCCGCCAAATTCAATGCCTCCAGACAAAGTCTGGCGGAAACTGCTGAATTCCCGTTGACAGTGCCGGTTCCGTTGAATTCCCAAAGTGCACCGTCTTGCTTACGTACCGTCAAATCCACCTTGAGCGTATTACCGGGAGAGACAAAGTTGTTGAATCGAATTGCTCGAACCTCTTTCAACAGCACGGCGCTGTGAGCGAAATTCTCGGAATACCGAACCAACCACCCCCCCGCCTGGACCAGTGTTTCCAGCATCAACACGCCCGGCATTACTGGAAAACCCGGAAAATGATCCGCGAGATACTCTTCGGCAAGCGTCAGGTTCTTGACCGCCGAGATCGATTTGTGCGGCACAAGTTCCGTAATCCGATCAATCAACAGAAAACGCATGCAGATGGTCCAACTGTGACAACACTCTTTTATTTGCCGGAAACGGCGAACCGTGACATTCTATTGGTCAAGGCAGGCCCCTACAACTGAGAAGTCCCCAGATCCCGTAATGGTTTTGACCAGTCAAAACCATTACATGAAGAGAGGGACGCATCCACGCCTGTCTATCTGACAGGTGCAAGATCCTTGTCCCGCGTCATCGACAATCGGCAATTACGTCGTCTGAAAGCACTCTTTTCCGCCGTATGCACCTCGACAACGCCAGGCGTAAGCCAGTGCGGACGCTTTTTGCAGTTTCACGTGACGTTAAAAAACTCGATTCGCGCAATACTATGAGGTCGAATTACTCGACATCATCCGGCGTCGGAACCAGTCCCGATTTTTCGGCGTTCGGGGTTTCGACTGTCGAATTCGGCAACTCGTCCATTGATCGAGTCACCGGCTCGGCCGAGTTCTTGGAGAGGCGGGTCGCGGTTCGCTGATCGAGAATTAATCGAGCGGCGTTACGCAGTTCGTCATCATTGAGGTGACGGAGGTTACCGAGGTCCACGAGGGGTTTCATCATTCGCGACACCTTGGTCATAGTGTTTTCCATCATGCTGATTTCCATCAGACTGCGATGCATTTCGCTTAAAACCTGTGTTTGCGACACGAA
Organism: Planctomycetota bacterium; assembly: GCA_037146815.1. GTDB lineage: Bacteria > Planctomycetota > Planctomycetia > Planctomycetales > Planctomycetaceae > Schlesneria. The sequence continues at coordinate 65,190 of JBAWWJ010000008.1, read as the reverse complement.
CTCGTCTTGGAATCCACTCAGGACTTCCAGCGTTTGGATCGCGTCGGCGACATTGCGGGTCTGGCCCAGCAGATGTTGTTGAAGGCTCAGCAGGCCATCCAGATTCTGACGTGACGTCGTCACCTTCAAATCGTTCTGATCGAGCTTCTTGTTCAGCGCGATTAATTCGTCCGCTCGTTCACTGGCGATCGCAGCCGACTGTCCGCCTTCCGCGAGGCGTCGTTCCAGCGAAACCAACTGGTCCGAAACCGATTGAGCGATTTCCAGGTCTTCCGCAGCCTTCGTCAGACCGGTCTTCAAAGTGCCGAGGTCTTCCAGGCTCTTCTTTGCCTGGGCCATTCCTTCATTCTGCTGTCGCAACTGCGCGGCCACCTGAGTCAACTCGGTCAATGCCAGACGAGTCTGTTCCAAATCCTTCGCTTGCTGGCGAATTTCGTTCTTCATTGCCACGATTTCGTTGAGCGTTGTCGCAGCAGCCTTGTTGGATTCGATTTGAGCTGCGAGGACTTCCTGCAGCGACTTCATTTGCTCAAACGAAGTCGTCGCCTGTTCGGAAACCGGCTTTTGATCGATCAGAGCGGACTGCAGCTTTGCCGTCATTTCCAGTGACTTCGTCGCTTCGCCATTTCGGCTCGATTCTTCGATCAGTTCGCTTCGCAATTCACGAATACTCTGCAGAGCAGTCCGAGCTTCCGCGATCTGCCCTTGTTGAGCCTTCAGGCTGGAAAGCAGGCTGTTTGCTTGCCAGACTTCGTCACGAGCACCGACCAGATCCTGCATCCGTTGTTCAACCTGAGCCAGGTCAATTTGCATCCGCTCGATTTCTCGAGCCATCGGGCGGGCCATCAGGAAATGAAGCCCGACGAAACCGAGTGTGATCCCTGCAATGAGCATTAACCACGATTGCTTCTGTTGTTCTGCCAATTGATTTTCGATTGATCGCATTTTCGCACCTTCTGATGTGTACACGATTGCTCCTTCCGATCCGCGAATTCGGGAAGTCAAAGTCACGCGGGTCGTCCTGGACCGGATTCTGCATCCTGGGCATCGGCTGCAACTTCATTTCTGGTATGAAGTTGTGTTCTGTGAATAAGCGGCCCGCCGATTGGAGGGTCGCGGGGGAGTCGCAGGTCAGGCCTTGCGGCCCCTTCTGCGGGAAGCGCTTGCCTCCCCGTCAAAGTTCCCTTACACGATTCAATATCGCCATTTTGACTCGGCAAGTTTTGCCGATTGGCATTCATTCTGTGTATTCGTCAGACTGTCGCTGTTAAACCGCGCGGGGGATAACGACTGGAACGGATGCAATCGAGGATTGGCAATGATTGAATTTGAAGTTCGAACTGCACAGCCGCAAGACTGGGAAGTGATCGCTGATTTCAATAGTCGACTGGCAGCAGAAACCGAAGGGAAAACCTTACAGCCCGAAGTGATCTCTGCCGGGGTTCGAACTCTACTAGGTGACTCACGCCACGGCTGTTATTTTGTCGCCAGCTTCGCAGAATCCGTGGTGGGGCAGATGATGTACACGCGTGAGTGGAGTGACTGGCGCAACGGTGAGATCTGGTGGCTGCAAAGTGTCTACGTGCTGCCAGAATACCGACATCGCGGCGTTTTCCGCGCACTCTATCAACATCTGGAAAACCTCGCGAAATCGTCACAAGACGTGATTGGTCTGCGTTTATACGTCGAGACGCATAACACGCGTGCTCAGCAGGCGTATCAGAAGCTGGGCTTTCGCGATGCCAGCTACACAGTCATGGAGCAGATTTTTCGAAACGACGTGTAAATCCATCGATGCATTGCCCGATTGCTGGAAACGAATTTCCGCGGCCGCAACTTCGTCTGAGTTGGTAGCCGCCGAGTTTTTGTTCGGTTAACGTTTCAACCATCGCCGCAACCTGGATGTCGGCACGTTCGTTTCGTTTACGGAGAAACCATGAATAAGCTCGTCTGCTGGACCGCCGTTTTCTTGATCGCTTCATCCACATCCCTGCTGGCACAGGAAAATGAACTGAAAAAGCTTCATGGACAGTGGGAAGTCACAGAACTGGTCGAAGACGGAAAGGTCATTCCGCGGCAAGCAATTCCCGACTGGCTCCCATCGGGAGGGCGATTGGACATCGCGGACAACGCGATCATGATTCATTCGTCGGTGGATAATAAAAAGCATGTGCGGATTTTCTCGATCGATGCGACGCAATATCCGCACACAATTACGCTGACAGGTACGAACAAGGAAGAAATCCGCGGGATCTACAAGTTCGATGAAAGTCGGTTGATCGTCTGTCTGTCAGATCCGTCCGACAAATCTCCTGGAGAGTTTTCTGCCAAGGAAGGAACGAAGCGGATGTTACTGGTCCTGCAACCCGTGACCGCAGCAGGTAAAGCGACCACGAAGCCGGCGCCGGACAAGGATCCGAAACCCGAAGAGGTCCCCGCCGCGACAATTCTCACCGACGCCGACGTCACAAAACTGTCTGAGGGTGTCTGGAAGTACGATGACACGCAAGGCTCACTGTTCGTTCAACTGCGAAACAACGGAACCTTCAGCACGACGCGTGAATTTCAGGAACTCCGCCTGTTTCAGAAAGTCTTCGTCCAGACACCCGTGACGGCCGGAACATGGAACGTCGAGCGTGGAACCATCAAGTTTCACGTGAATTCCTCCATTCATCCTGACCGCGTCGGAAGCACTTTCGGATTCGCTGTTCGGTCGATTTCAGCGAAGGATCTGATTTTTGTGGACTACCTGGGCCGCGTCGGCCGTGCCAAAAAGATTCAATAAGGACAGGCACAACTCGTACTGGCGTCGTAATGTCTCGGGGTTGTCGCTGGTCATCCCGCCGGGGATGACTACACTATGTAGCACCTCCGCGCGAAACGCCCAAGGCGGGCGAGCTGTTCGCGTGGCCGTTGGTTCCCGCCAGGAGTTCCCTCCGATGAAACTGCTTGCCACCTGCCTGTTTGCCGGACTCGCGTTCGCTCTGACCGCTGGTTCCCTTCCCGCTGCTGAAAAGGCCTCACCAGTGCTCAACAACAAAGTAAAGACGATCAAGGGTGAAGAAGTTGATCTGGCCAGGAAGTACCAGGGCAAGGTGCTGCTGGTCGTGAATGTCGCCAGCCGCTGCGGAGCCACCCCGCAATACACGCAACTCGAAGAGTTGAACGCCAAGTATAAGGATAAGGGGCTGGCCGTTCTCGGTTTCCCTTGTAATCAGTTCGGCGCCCAGGAACCTGGAAGCGAAGAGGACATCGTCAAGTTCTGCCAGTCGAAATACAATGTCTCATTCGACATGTTTGCCAAAATCGACGTGAACGGCGCTGAAGCGTCACCGGTCTACAAGGCATTGACCTCCAAGGAAACCGATCCCAAGTTTGCCGGCGACATCAAGTGGAACTTCGAAAAGTTCCTGATCGGCCGCAACGGCGAAATCGTCGCTCGTTTTCCAACGGGAACGAAGCCGGACGCCCCCGAAGTCGTGAAGGCTATCGAAGCCGAGTTGGCCAAGTCGAATAAGTAGTCCCAGTGCTGCAACACGGCTCAAAATTCGGGTTCGGTCTATCAGCCGCTGGGCGCTAGCCCACGGTTAGAACCGGACGCTAGCGCGTTCCGGCTGATGGATCGAATCCGAAATGAAGTCGCGCCGCGGTACCAGGCGTCCTGTAACTGTGGCACTCTCTGAATCCTCGAAGGGCGTGTTCACAGTCTCGAGAAGACATTGAAAGCCAAATCGAGCCCGCCTTCTCCGAAGGTCGGGCTCTGATTCTGTCTGGAACGGGAAACTTGTGTCGATCAGTCTGCTGACGATTGTGTTTCTGCTCTCTGCGGGCTTCGCCAAAGTGATGGCGATGTTCGTCAACTGGGTCTGCGCCCAGAAGCTTGCCCGAAAGTACGTCGCTGCCGACAAGTCGCTGAACCTGTTGCTAATTACGGCGTACCCGATTCTGTTGCTTTACGGACTCCGTGGGAAGGAATGGCCGCCTGCGATCGCACCAGTCTGGTGGATTCCGATTCTGATTGGTGCGATCGGATTCATGGCTCTGGTCGGTGCCACGATTCGACACTGGTCCTATCGGCCACCCCTCTGCGAAGTCTCGGTTGTCAGCCAAATCATCGACTTGCGAGCGACTGTCGACGGCGTCTGCTGGCAGGACCGTCTGGTCGGTTCGCGGACTCGCATGCGCCGGGTAGCTCTACTTCCAGGAAACGAACAGTTCACGATCGAGGTGAGTACGAAAACGTATGTTCTGCCAAACCTTCCCTCATGCTGGGACGGATTAACACTTGTTCATCTGAGCGATTGCCATTTTCACTCGGGCGTGACTCGTGCTTACTTCGAAGCGGTTTGCGATCAGGCGGCAGCCTTGAACCCCGATTTGATGATTTTCAGTGGAGATTTGCTCGACGACCAGCAAAGACTGGAATGGCTTCCCCAGACGTTGGGGCGCCTGCGCGGAAAGCTTGGGCAGTTCTTTGTACTCGGCAATCACGACTGGTATCTCGATCATGCTTCGACACGTCAGGAATTCGTGCGTCTCGGTTGGATAGATCTCTGTCAACACCCCGTAACGATTGCCCACGCTGCACATCCCGACTCCACTCCCGTGGTTCTGTGTGGGGACGAAACTCCATGGATGGGAACGCATGCAGATCTTTCGGGAACCCCCTCTGATGCCTTTCGCATTCTCATCAGTCATACCCCTGATAACATCCGTTGGGCGCGCGAGAATGATATTCGGCTGATGCTGGCTGGTCATACGCATGGCGGGCAGATTCAGCTTCCCATTCTCGGTCCCATCTATTCCCCCAGCCGATATGGATGCCAATTTGCATCCGGTGTTTTCTGGCTCGAACCAACGCTGATGTGCGTATCACGAGGGATTAGCGGCAAAGAGCCGATCCGATACAACTGCCGCCCCGAAGTGACCCGTTTGGTGCTTCGTCAATCGGTGACGGTTATCAATTGAGGCTCCTCACAAACCCGATCTCTCCATCCCTGATCACGAACGTGCAATCGGCCTGAGTTTTCGCCAAACCACACAGATCCCAGACGCGGCACCCGCGGCCAGCGACAGCACCGTTAACCAACCGATGATCCGAATTGTTGAGAATCCTGTGCGGACCTGCTTCATCGCTTCCAGTACGCGACCGGCCTGAAATCGAACCTCGGGATCAACGTCGGACTTCTCGATTTGGAAAACGTCTCCTTGAACCGATGGGCATTCCGATGCGTGCCGTTCCAGCGCCGCCAGTGCGGCGACGCGAATTCCAGGACTGGAGTCTTGAGTGGCATGGATCAGCTTCTGAATTGTCGCCGTTTGCAGCGGACCGAATTCTGCCAGAGCTTTGGCCGCCAAAACGCGACTGGCAGGATTCGAGTGCTCGAAAAGCTCCACCCAGGTTCGTTCGGCATGGTGTAACTGCCGAACTGTACTCGTCCAAAGTGACCAGAAACAGGCAGACGCCAGCGTCATAAGAACGGCCAGTCCCCATGGAAACAGCGTTACAGGCCTCAGTCGGCGCGGGACTTCGATCGCGGCATCGGACGGCATCTTCCCCAGATTCTGAAGTGACGCAACCCTGGTTTTTGCGATCGATTCCGGGAACAAGTCCGGCTCAACGGGGGGCGAGTGTCGCCCCGGTTGAAGGATCTCTTCCAGACGCCAGCCGACTTCCGCTGCTGTGGCAGGTCGATGGTCTGCATCCTTACTCATCAGTTCAAATATCAGTTGATCGAGCTTCAGCGGGCAGTTCAGAGCTTCGGCCATCGCATGCGGAATCGGTCCACTCAGATGTTGCTGAAGGATCGCTGCGGCGTTCTCGCCTGCATAAGGAGTGTGGCCGGTCAACATTTCGAACAGGACGCACCCCATGGCATACAGGTCGACGCGTCCCGTCAGCGACTTGCCGCGAATCTGTTCCGGGGCCATATATTGAATGGTCCCAACGGTCCGACCCGCCGCCGTAAGGCGATTCGTCGTCACGATCGACGCCAGTCCAAAATCGCTTAACTTGAGCTGCCCCGATTTAGTCATCAGAAAATTGCCTGGTTTCACATCACGGTGAATCACCCCATGTTCGTGAGCGTATTGCAGGGCTTCGCACATTTGCAGGGCATAGTCCACAACGAATTCCCATGCCAGCTTTCCTTTCCGGCCGAGATGATCCGCGAGCGTTCCTCCTTCGACCAATTCCATGGCATAAAATCGTTCAGCGCTTTCACACTTCCCACCAAAACAGCGAACGATGTGGGGATGGTGAAGTTGCTTCAGGACTTCGAGCTCACGTTCGAATCGTGCCAGCAGGACAGAATCCGCGGCGACGTCCGGTGGCAGCAGCTTGACTGCGACGATGCGGTCATTCCCCGTGTACCGGGCACGATACACGACTCCCATTCCCCCCTCGCCGATTTTCTCGAGGAGTTCAAATGGCCAGATCCATCGTGGTTCCATGAGTCGCCTGCCAGATGGGAGCCGAGACACTCGCGCAGACAGCCTGCTTGCAGAACATGCTTATGAGGGGAATTGCTGTGCGTGCCTGGAAATCAGCCATGCAATGGAAACGCAATCTCCCCTGAGATTCTAACGCGATCGCCAGAAAATCAATTGGCTGAAGATGACAAGACCGAGAACTCGATGGCTTTGGCCGTAGCCTGATCCGAGACATTGAATGGCGTGAGCGCGCCTGCCGCACTGTGGACTGAGCGTTTTACAGCGAATCCGCACGTAGCCGTCACGCTCTGAGTGGCAAGGCGAGTGCTTCCCTCTCGCCGTAAGCCGGTCGGCTCATCGCGCAGACCGTGGTGGCAACGTAGGCGCGTCAGCCAAAATCACTTCGGAGCGACAACTGGCTTATACCCCGGCGCGGCAATGAATTTGATTAACTCTTTGCCATCTTCTGCGTTCCAGATTCGAACTTCGCCGTCGTGACTACCGCTGGCCACCTTCTTGGTTCCGGCATGATAGGTGACTGCGTAGACCCAATCGTTGTGCGGGCCAAACTGCTTGACTTGCTGACCATTCGTCAGGTTGTGCTGGCGAGCCAGCTTGTCGGCACTCCCGGCGAACGACATTCCGTCGGGTGTCGTGCGAATGCGGAAGACTTCTCCGCCAAATCCGATTTCGCGAACCTGCTTGGCGTCTGCAGCAGCCCAGACTCGAATGCGGTTATCGCGACCACTGGTGGCGACAGAACCGTCCGGCAGGAATCCGACACCGAAGACCGGTTGGCCGTGTCCGTTAAATGTGGACTGAGACTCCCCCGTTGTGCTGTCAAAGACTTTCGAAGTCTTGTCGCGGCTGGCGGTGGCGACTTTCTTGCCATCCGGGGACCATGCAACGTCCATCACCCAGTCGGCATGATCTTCAATCAACTTCTGCTGCTGCCGACTGGCGACGTCGAACAATCGGATCGAACGATCCGCTGCGGCCGCGGCCAGTCGAGTCCCATCCGGGCTGAAAGCGACGGCGAAGACCTCGTCGTCCGTTGTGAAGAGGTCGGCGATCAGGGCGCCGTTTTCCACATTGAAGAACTTCACTTCCCCCAACTGGCCTGGGGTCCCAGCGGCAACAGCGATCGTCTTGCCATCAGCGGTGAACTCGATGTCGTGTGGACGTTCGGCCAGATTCGAAATTCGCCGGACAAGCTGGCCATCGTTCGGATTCCACAACAGGATTTCGCGGTAACCAGACGAAGCGAGCAGATTTCCATCGGGACTGAAAGCGAGTGCCATGACCGGCACAGGGACTCGGTAGGATTCTGGCGGAGCAGGCTGAGTTGGCTTGGGAATGATGGTGATCAGCGTAGCGGTCGCACCGACCCCCGCATCCAGCCTCGCTCCGGTTTCAATCCACTTCTTGATGACAGCGATTTGATCTTTGGTCAACGGGTCAGCGTCCTTGGGCATGGAGTGATCTTCGATCATCGTCTGAAGCAGGGAATCACCCGGCTTTGCGGCCACGACCGAAGCACCGTTTTCGCCACCTTTCATCAGGTTGGCGAATGTTTCCATATTCAGACGCCCCTTGGCAGTACGAGCGTTATGGCAGGCCAGACAGCGCTGAGAGAAGATCGGAGCGACAGACTTGGCAAACGAAACCAGTTTCCCCGCCTGAACCAGGGTCGCTTCAAGGTCAACTTGCTTCGAGATCGCTTCCTTCGTCAGGGCGGCGTACGCGGTTTCAGCATTCTGCAGTTCTGGCTGGAAAGCAGTGTTGGCCTGTTCGGCCGCAGTGATCTTGGCAGGCTGCTCAGCAATCAGCTTCTTGGAGTTGGCGATGGTCGCTTCGGTCGTCTGCACCACTTTGGTGGCATCTTCGAGAGCTTTGACGGCGGCGGCCAGTTTATCGGCAGCAGCCTTCGCCTTATCTGCTTCAGCCTTTTCTGTATCTTTTCCCTTGGCATCTTCGGCCGCTTTAGCAGCGGCGGCAGATTCCGCTTCCAGCTTGGTCTTTTCGTCGGTCGCCTTCTTGGCCGCTTCCTGTAGCTTGGGCAGCTTGCCTTCGCCATCTTTTACTGCGGCTTCAGCTTTGTTCTGCTCAATCTTCAGCGTAGTAATGGCGGTCGAAAGTTCCTTCGCCTTGGCTCGCGCAGCCACAACAGCCGGTTCACCCGCGACCTGACGTCCCTTGGCTTCATCGGCGGCCTTCTGTTGCTCAGCAATCTTTGGCTCAAGGTTCTCTTGAGCGAACGTGCTGCTCGCAGCAAGGCACAACATCCAACCAGCAAGGACAAATCGGGCGAGGCACTTCATGGTGCATTCCTAGGTCACGAGGCGAGCCGAACGCTGGCAGACGGACAGATTCTTCTGCAAGGACTGCAAGCGATCAATTCACAAGGGCGGGAAAACCTGGCGGGCGGAGTGAACCGCATTCTGGCGAAGATCAGCTTCGCCCGATATGAGGGCGGTGTCAAGCAATGACCCGCGGACAAACGATTTTCCGGAAAAATCGTCGCCGTCCAAATTTCGTGGAAAACCCTCCATCGCACCGTAGCGGATCTGCGTGGGACATGATTTTTTACATGTCCATGTTCAACGCCTGCATCATGGAAAGGCAGTAATGAGGCTGAAGATTCCGTGACCGAAGAACCTCAAATGAGTCTGCTGGCGAGTGAAGCCACGATTTCGTTGAGCAGATCGAGTGATGCCTTAGCTTCGGCCTTTGTGATCGTCAGCGGCGGGCTGACTCGCAGAACTTTCCCGGCCAAGGCACCCAGCAGATGAATACCGACGTCATTTCGGCCGAGATAGCAGGCTTCCACGATTCGAGCCGCGACCTCGCCAGCGGTTAATTGCCCCGCTGGGGCACACTCGAAACCGAAGACCATCCCTTCGCCACGGACGTGATTGACCAATCCCGTTTGCTTCAAGCGATTCAGGCCACTCAAGAACACCGGTGTCAATTCGCGGACATTGTTCAAAACACTGGTGGATTCGAATTCGTCCAGTGTCGCCAGCACCGCGGCACACGAAAGTGGATTCGCACTCCACGTATCCGAGGCTTCACCGTACTTCATCACGCCGAAGGTATCGCCGCGTGAAGCGACTGCTGCCACGGGAACGCCGTTTCCCAGGCCCTTCCCCAGCACGACCATATCGGGTTCAACTCCGTATTCTTCGAATGCGTACATCGCGCCGGTTCGGCCGAAATTGGCCTGAACTTCGTCAAAGATGAACAGCAGATCATGTTCACGGCAGAACTGTTGCAGCATCTGATGATATGCCGCCGTAGGATGATAACTGCCACCGCCACCCAGATAGGGTTCCGTAATCAGGCAGGTCAGCTTGCGGCCAAATTGACGCCACAGATCGTCGAGTTCTGCGCGATACCGGGCCAGATCGATTGCCGCCGGATCAAAACCGGCATCCATAATCTCTTCCATCGGAAAACTGATGAACTTCACTCGTGGATCACGTTCGGCATCCTTTTCGGAGCCAGTAACCGCATTGGCCAAGCCCTTCTTGCCATGGAAGCCGTACCGCGTCGCAATGATCATATCGCGAGTCCGGTCGCGAGCCAGACAGGCCCACAGAGCTTTCTGAATCGCTTCCGATCCCGACGCCGCCCAGACGATCGTGTCGATCCGGTCGCTTCCCTTCGCTCGTTTCAGGTTCGCGAGCAGTCGCTGCACTGCCAGTGTTTCGATTTCGGTGATGCCGTTGTAAGCGGTCATTGTAATTGCAGGGACGTATTCGTCGGCTGCCGACGGTGAACCGAACAGAGCCTCGGGAGTCCAATTCATGTACCCGGCGAAATGCTGCATCCAGCGGCGAGGGTTATGTCCCAGATTGGCGACGAGCACGCCGGACGAAAAGTCGAACAGCTTGCGACCTTCGGGGGTCCAGTGATACACCCCGGCAGATTTGGCGAAGACCGCCTGAGAAGGAGTAAACGTCCGCAGTGCCACCGGTTCGCGTTCTGCGACGACCTGGCGGACGGCATTCGATTTCGATTCACCGGGAAACTGAATGGCTTGAGTCATAGGATTCTCGGACTGAAAAAGGATGGATCGCGAGGCGCTTCAGCGGAGTTTCAGTGTAGCGACATCGAATTCGCAGAGAAACCGAACTCGCGTGGTTCTGACACGTCGCGTTCATTGCGGGTTACCAGTCCGAAAACAGACGGCTTTGTCGAAGACTCCCAAAACCTTGGTATCCCAGAGTGAATACTTCATTTCAGTCGTGCAAACCCCATGAGAAACATCGCGATGACAAGCGGAGGCCATAGGTCGTTTTTTTTCGGCATGGTCTGGAGTTCCGCGTCGAACGCTGCGCGGACTGCGTGACAAGTCTGCCATTATCTTCTATCGTAATGGTCGACGGTTTTGTTCGATCTACGGCGGAGGAGACGTTCATGTTTCGTCTGTTTGCGTTGAGTCTGCTGATGTCAGCTGCGATGGTCGGAGCGGATGAACCCAACGCGGTGAAACTCGCTGCTCCCGAAGGTTGGTCGGGCGAGACGATTGCGCTTCCCCCCGGGTTTGCTCCCGACATGGCTTTGAAAGGCGCAGAACATATCCGGTTTGCCCCCGGAATGATGAAGCCGACATCAGATTCGTTCTTCAGTTATGCATTCGTGTTTGAACTGCAGACGAAGCCCGAACTGACCGACGCGGTTGTCAAAGAGGAGTTTCTGAAATACTACCGCGGCCTGTGCAAGGCTGTTCTCAATGGAAAAGGTCCCGACGTCGATCCGTCGAAATTCACCATGGAATTGGAACGGGTGAAATCCGACGCGAAGCCAGGCGAAAAAACTGCAGATGTTCCCACGGTCTACACCGCAACGCTGGAATGGGTCGAACCGTTCGCGACAAAAAAGCCGCAGAAGTTGAACTTGGAAATACGGACGTGGACCAGAGATAACCGCAATTACCTGTTCGCCTGTGTTTCACCACAGGCTCGTGATACCGCGATCTGGAAGCAGTTGAACGGCATCCGCGACGACTATCTGAAAAAAAATGCTCAATGAGTAATTCGTGACCACGGTGGCGACCGGTCATTCGCAATTCAGATAGGTGATACTCAAGACCGTACCCTCAGCCAAGTCAGTGCTTCTTGGCGACCATATCGCTTTGCGAGACGAATCTGGACGTGTACCTGACATGTACGCAGGCTACTGCCGTCGATCAACTCGACGTAACCTATTGAGAAGAAACTGAGTGCGCTGGGACTCGAACCCAGGACCTACGGATTAAAAGTCCGTTGCTCTACCGACTGAGCTACGCACTCGACGCCTGCGTTTCGCAGGATTGCTGCGATGATTTCGGAAAACTTGCAGTAAGTCATGGACTGGCCTGCTGTTTTGTCGCCTCCCGACCTGTCGACGGAGATTCCCCCCGTTTTTTGCGGAGGCGAAGTATCTTTCCGAGCGGGACAGATTGCAAGTCGGAGGGCATTCTTTCATGACCGCCACCCCTGATTCGTACTGCCTGTGACGGATCAATGCAGAATTTTAGTCACTTTGCATCTTTTTTCAGACGAAAGGCGACGATTCCATGAAAATCAACGTAACACGATATTAAGCAGCAGTTTGCGTCTGACTCTGCGTTTGGGCTTCGAAAAGCATTTGATTGACATTGGGGATTGGAGATCTGTATATTCCGATGGAACTGATCGGCGGTAGCCGATGTTTATGTCAGAGAGCGGTGCGGACGATCCTGACCGTTTCCGGTTGCGGGACTCACTGTGTCTCTGCACAACTCCGTGGTCCATCCTTTGGAGACTGATCGATGCTGGTGATCCCTGGCCAATATGGTAAAGACACGTGCGACGGGTTCAGTCGTCGAGCATTGCTGCAAGTGGGTGGCGCGGCACTCGCCGGTCTATCTCTTCCCAACCTTCTCCGCAACGAAAAGTTGCATGCCGCCGAAGATGATCGCTACGGTGGAGCAGGGTTTGGCAAAGCCAAGCATGTGATCCTCGTGTATCTCCAAGGTGGACCCAGTCACCTGGATTTGTGGGATCCCAAGCCGGATGTTCCTGATAACGTCCGCAGTGTGTTCAAGCCCATCGATACCAAGTTGCCTGGCATTCAGTTCAGCGAACTGCTCCCCAAGCTGGCTCAGGTGATCGACAAGACGACGCTCTTGCGAGCCGTCAGCTATACACCGAATGGTCTGTTCAATCACACCGCAGCCATCTATCAGATGATGACGGGCTATACCGCCGACAAGGTCAGTCCTTCCGGTCAGTTGGAACCACCAAGTCCCAAGGACTTCCCGAACTGGGGTTGCCATGTGATCAAGGCCAAGCCGCCTGAAGTCCCGATGCTTCCCTACGTCATGATGCCACGCCCGTTGCAGGAGAGTGGTGTGATCGGCAAGGGGGGAACCGCCGGGTTCATGGGCCGGGCCTTTGATCCGTATACCCTGTATCCCGTCGGTGACGACATGGATATGACCAAGATGGACCGGATCAAGGTCGACGACCTACAACTGCGGGCCGAAGTCCCTCAGGATCGCATGGCTCGACGGGCTCAACTCCGCGAGACCGTCAATGCTGGTCTGAACGATCTCGACAAGGCTGTGGGCAAATATGCCCTGGACGAGTACTACGGCAAGGCTCTTTCGCTGGTTCTGTCAGGTAAGGCTCGTGAAGCCTTTAACCTGGGGGCCGAGTCGAAAGAGATGCGAGAAAAGTACGGCAATAACACGTTCGGCCAAAGCTGCCTGCTCGCTCGACGTCTGATCGAAGCGGGAACTCGCGTGGTTCAGGTTAACTGGCCAAAGGTTGCCAACAGCGACAATCACTCGTTCGATGTTCACGTCGGTTTGTCGGGACGTATGAAAAACCAGTCCGGCCCAATGCTGGATGCTGGCCTGTCCGGTTTGATCTCGGACCTCGACGATCGCGGCCTGCTCAAGGACACGCTGGTCCTGGCCGTTGGTGAGTTTGGACGCAGTCCAAAACGAGGGGTCAGTACCTCGGGCAACGGAAACAGTGATGATGGTCGCGATCACTGGCCATACTGCTATACCGGCTTGATCGCTGGTGCCGGGGTGAAGCGCGGGCTCGTCTGGGGTAAGTCGGATCAGACGGCTTCGGCTCCCGTCGAGAATCCCGTTCATCCGATCGAACTGCTCGCCACGATTTATCACAGCGTCGGCATGAACCCGCGCCGCACCGTCTACAACCATCTCAACCAGCCGCGCGAGATGGTCAGTGCCGATGCCGTGACCGGGATCTTGTCGTAACTTTTCAGCTTCGAAAGATTCTGCGTCCGTACTTACGGAGGCTGAGTCGAATTTGAGGAATTGATTCAAGCCCGGCACTGAAAGGTGCCGGGCTTGATCTGCCTTGGGAGACTGCGAACGTGCTTGACTTGCTGACAAATTCCCATCGACTTTGTGACGGGATCTCGCGGCGAAACATGCTGCGTATCGGCGCTCTTGGAGTCGGTGGTCTTTCGATGGCCGATCTGTTTCGCCTGCAGACAGAAGCGGCGGAAACGTCGGAATACCGGACCAGTCCCTCACGCAAGTCGGTGATCCTGCTCTGGCAGAACGGTGGGCCATCGCACCTGGAAACTTACGATCTGAAGCCGAACGCGGTTCGTGAAGTCCGCGGGCCATTCTCGCCGATCAAGACGAATGTCCCCGGGATCGATATCTGCGAACTGTTGCCGATGCACGCGAAGATCGCGGACAAATTCTCGCTGATCCGATCCTGCTCACACAACTATGCCGGTCACAACGACGGGATTCCCGTCATGATGAGTGGTTATCCCAACTGGGACGAGTCTCGTAACGAGTCCGTTCATCCGGAAATCGGAGCGGTAGTTAGCCGCGCCTTCGGTCAGTGCCGCGGTGGTGTCCCTGTCGCGTGCGGGATGGGAGCAACTCATTACAGCTATGTCCCTACGACGGCGACCGGTTACTGGAGCAACATGTACCGTCCCCCGACGGTCAGCGAAAAGGGATTACTGAACGCCACGGCGACTGTTGATGGACGCCGGCTGGATGATCGCCAGCAATTGCTCGGTCAAGTCGATCGCCTTCGCTCGGACCTCGACAAAGGGGTCATGAGCTCCCTGGACGCCTTCAATCGTCAGGCCTTTGAAATCATTGCCGGTGATCGGGCACGAGCGGCGTTTGATCTGTCCCTGGAAGATCCGCGAACACGTGCTCGTTATGGCGAGGGGTGGGCTCAGCAGGCATTGCTGGCACGTCGACTTGTCGAAGCAGGCGTCAGCTTTGTTACCGTCGGAGTTCCTGGCGGTAATGAGATCTACAACTGGGACGATCACGCTGTCAACGGTGACCTCCCCACAGCGATGCGAGAACGCTTGCCGGGACTCGACCAAGCCGTCACCGCGTTGATCGAAGACATCTATCAGCGAGGACTGAACGACGACGTGATGGTGATCGTCTCTGGTGAATTTGGACGGACGCCGCGCGGTAATGAACAGAAGGGAAGCCGCGACGGTAAGATCAACTGGGGTCGCGACCACTGGCCACATGCCATGTCGATCCTGGTGTCGGGCGGTGGAAAGCGGATGGGACAGGTGATCGGTGCGACCAATTCCAAGGGTGAGCATCCGATTCAGCGCGAGCTGACGCCACAGAATTTCCGCTCGATGATCTTCCAGCATCTGGGGATCGATTACCGTCAGACGTACGTTGATCAGGCGGGACGCCCGATCCAGATCTCGTATGGTGATCACATTCCTGAATTGGCGTAGCGCCGCTTCTGTCCGGATATCGCGTGAGAATCTTCGTCTCCGAGTTCATCACCAGTGGGGCCTTAAGCGGCGAATCGCTGCCGCCGTCGCTGCTGCGTGAAGGAGAGGCAATGTGTTCTGCGATTGTCGCAGATCTGGCCGCACTGCCGGATGTCAGCGTTGTCACAACGCGTGACCAGCGACTGACCAGTCCGGCACAGACTCTGAATCAAAAAATCACGTATGAATCTGTAGCGACGGTGGCGGGCGAAAATGCGGCCTTTGACCGATTGGTGACGGACTGTGATGTCTCCATTGTGATTGCTCCCGAGACAAACGGCGTGCTGGCAAACCGAGTGCAACGTGTCATCGTTCAAGGGCGTGAAGCATTGAACTGCCATCCGGAGGCCATTCGGCTTTGTGCTGACAAGCTGAAACTGGCTGAGCATTTCACTTCGCTTAAGATTCCAACGATTCGCACTAATCTTGCTGAGTTGGCAAGGGAACCTTGGGGACAACTGGAATCAGGCTGCGTTCTGAAGCCACGTGATGGTGCAGGGTCCTGGTTGACGTTTGGGATTCCGTATCACGATTCGACTGCATGGCAGACGGCCGTGAGTGAAGTGGCCTGCAGTGGCATGACTGATCGAATGATCGTTCAGCCGTGGATCACTGGACGAGCATTATCGGTGGGTTGCCTCTGTCGTTCGTCAGGTCAGATCGAAGTCTTGCCGATCGCCTGTCAGCGGCTGTCCGACGATCGCTTTGAATATCGAGGTGGCGAAATCCCGGCAGTCTTGTCGCTTGAGTCGCGGGAACAGATTGAAGCACTCGTAACGCGAGCCTGCGAATCGATCCCGGGACTGCGAGGTTATATCGGGATCGACCTGCTGCTTCCTGATGGTGAGCCGACGAATGCCCTGATCGTTGAAATCAATCCAAGGCTGACGACATCGTATGTCGGGTACCGCCAGGCCTGTCATTCGAACCTTGCATCGCGGATAATCCATCTGGGAGATTGGTCGACACGTCTGACGTGGAAGGCTACGAAGGTCGTGTTTCAAGCAGACGGAAGCCACGTTTAAAGGGAGTATCCCGTGACGGATCGCTTTGCCTCGATCGAAGACGTTCGTGCCGCTGCGGATGTGATCCGTCAGCATGTCAGCCCGGCTCCGTTGATCCGTTCGTATGCTCTGGAACGGGAATTGAAACTGGCCACGAATCGCCGCGTCTGGATCAAGGACTATGGCTGGACTCCGGTCGGATCGTTCAAGCTGCTTGGGGCGTTAAACTGGATGAGCCACAATCTGGAGCACGTGGGCGATCGTCCCGTCGTTGCTCATTCGTCCGGGAATTTTGCTTCGGGAATTTCGTTTGCGGGCATGCGGTTTGGTAAGCGAGTAATCGTCGTGATGCCAGACACGGCACCCAAAGTGAAATTCGAATTGACCCGTTCGTTCGGGGCCGAAATCCGTACATACAACATCGCGCGGGATCACGAAACGGGTGAACGTGACAAACTGGCTAAGGAGATTGCCGAAGGAGAACTCGCCGTTCAGGCCTCGCCCTACAACGATTTGCATGTGATCGCCGGCAACGGAGTGGGGGGGCTGGAAATCGTTGAAGAACTACAGCGAACGGGCCGCCATGCGTCACATTTCTTCTGTCAGGTCAGCGGTGGAGGAATCATGGCGGGCCATGCACTGGCAATCGCGAATGGATTTCCTGCAGCAAAGATTATTGGGATCGAGCCGGCGGGGGCGGACGACTTCCGTCAATCGCTGGAAGCTGGACGCCGCATCCGTGTGGAACGCCCGGTCAGTATTTGTGATGGTCTGTTGTCCTACGACGTTGGAGAACAGAACTGGCCAATCATGCAGAAGCTGGTTTCGAGTGTCATTGCTGTTCCCGACGAGACCACGCGCGAAGCGATGCGATGGCTCTACGACCGCCATGGCCTGCGGACAGAGCCGTCAGGAGCCATCGCCACGGCAGCAGTTCTGAGCGGGACAGCGGACCTCGACGGAGACGGAGATCTGGTGATCGTGCTGAGTGGACGCAATGTTGACGAGTCGCAATTCCGGAAATGGATTGGAGCTGAATAAGCGTTCTGGACTATTCATCTTGTCGAGAAGTTTGAGTGTGCGACCTCGACGCCAGGATCCAGGCGTCGCATCAGGAAGTTGTCACTCAATGGGCTTCGTAAGAATTCGATGTCCAATCCAAAACATTATCCGCTACAACCGTCAGCATCGAATTTTCTTGCGTGCTTAACCACTGCTACCTGTTCTGCCCAATGGGTTTGTGTCAACAAGCCGTGGTTCCCGGCAACCCTTGCGCGAGCGGATTTTCCGTCGAAGCAGTTGACCTCAACGTGAGAATTCCAGCGCCAATGGAAATTCGACAACAGAGTCACAAAAAAACTCGTGCTAGAGTTGCTCAATGCGACACACGTCTCGGTTTGACCTGTCATGAATTTTCAGTGGTAAACCGTCGCGGCAATACATTCGACTGCAATCGGGCATTGAGGGGAGTGGACGACTATGGGGTTCTTGAAACGATTCTTCAAGAACACGTATCGCGATGGCGAGCCAAAACATGGTGGCAGCAGCTTCGAAAACCTAAGCGAAGAACAGCTGGAAACTCACCTGAAGATCGCCCGATACGGTTCATTTACACTGACGGACGCCGTCCGTCCGTCGTATGACCTGCAAGTCGTGCCTCAGGCGGGCTACCGCCACGACTCGTACCACGATCGCGAAACGGGGATCAAGATTCCGGTCATCATGGCTTCGGCCAGCCGGGAAGTTTTGACTGACCTGTTCTTTGATCTGCTCGATCCGCTGGGCAATGCTGTCGACATCGTGCTTGAAACCAGCCATGAACGTCGCGGTGGACATGAAGATCTTTACCGTGAAGACATCGATCTGCCCGTCCTGAAAAGCATGCTCTACGATTTCGAAGACTTGCTGCTGAACGATGGCTGCAGCGGCCTGGCAGTGCTGAACCCCAATATTCCGATGGAAGTTCAGTTTGACGAACACAAACTGATCATCCTGTACGGACATGAGCTGGTCGAGTTTGAAGACATCCTGGACGACTACGGTCTGGTCTGTCGCGAAGATATCAAGTTCATCACCGAAGCTGAGCATGTTCATTCGTCGACCGAAGAGTTCGCTCGAACGTTCGAACAGATGAAATACCGTCTCGGCATCGACGAAGACTGATACCCAGTTCAATCAAGAACCACGCGGCAGGCTGCTGCGTTCACGGAAGATGGACCTTCGGACGCCTCTACCGCGAAGACCACAATCGGTTGTGGCCTTCGCACCCTCCCTTCGCACGCCGGCGCACCCCCGCGCTGAGTCTGGAGACCATCGTGCGCCTGTACCTGACGTTTGTACTGCTAGCCTTCGGTGGCGTTGCCTATCTCTGGAACAGCCATCCTGTTTCTCCGGCTGCTGAAACTGCCACCGATACCGATAACGATCGGCATTTATTTGACTGGCAACAGGCCGGCGATCCACTGAACGCCATTGCGCGTGATGCCTCCGCGGCTTTGGACGAAGCTCCACTGATCGTGCGCGACACGATCAACACCACGCGTACAGAAATCACAACCGTTCTTGATGAATTCGTCCGAGTGAACGGAACCACCAACGCGACACCTGCCCCGACGGATGACATCGTCGCACAGTCTGGACTTTCTGAGCCTGGGCTTTCTGAGCCGATTCCGTTCGCCTCGAGTGAATCGGCCTCGTCCGACATTGAGCCGGCAGATGCTGCTTCCGCGTCCGGTAATGCGGGTAATCCTCGCGCTGGCGAACAGCCGCTGGAAGCGACATCCAACGAACCGAAATCTGCCAATGGCAAACCCGCAATCAATGAAGCGACTCTTGTGACCAAGAAACCTGGCACAAAGACGGAAACGCCGCGAACTCGCGAACCAGTCACTGCCAGTAAGCCCTCCACAGAGACTCGGCCAAAGTCCGAGCTTCTGCCGAGCGGAAAATTGCCTGAGAAAACTGCTCCCATTGTCGATTCCGGCTGGAACGTCGTTGCGAAGAGTACCAGTGGAATGCCGATGCACACCCGTCAGTTTGGGCGACAGGGGCCGAAGACAATGATCGTCGCTGGTCTGGATGGTCGTGATCTGGTGGCTTCCGGCTGGAACGATGAGCTCGCGGACGCATTGTCACAGAAGAAAGACTTATTGCAGTCGAACGAAGTCCTGGTCTTCCGCGCAGGGAACCCCGATGGCCTAACGAACCGGTCGCCCGTCAATCCTCGCTCTGTCATGATCAACCGAAATTTTCCCGGCCGCCGGTTCCGCCGTCTGCCGGATCGATCCTCAGGGACAGGTCCATCCAGCGAAGTGGAAACTCAGGCGATCGTGGATTCCTTATCGACTTTTCGACCACAACGACTGATTCATCTGACTTCAACCACCGGTCCATCGACCATCGTCTATAATCGCGCCGCAAAAGATCAGGCGATTGATCTGGAACAGCGGTTTCAATGGAAAGCGATTCCATTTGATGGCGATCAGATGCCAGGCTCGCTGGAAGACTATGCGGATGGAACACTGGACATCGCGGTGCTGACGTTGCGACTGAATTCCGGTCCCGATTGGCAACAGGCGTGGCAGAAGCATTTGCCAGGCGTTCTGTCAGCGATTCAAGGAAAGACGCCACTGCTTTCCGTCTCGAACGGACCAATACAAACAAAGCCTGAACGAAACGGATCGCCAGTACGATTGGACGAAGAACCGGCACCTGTCAAGAAATCGCAGCGTGGGTACGAGGAACTTCCTCCTCCTCCACGGTAAGCGATTGCGGTAAACTCAGGCGATGGCCACTGACGATTCTCACCGCCGACGAATTGGAAGCTACTATACGCCGGACTGGATTGCACGCTGGATGGTTTCCAGCGTACTCCCCGACGGATTCGTTCGCCCGCGACCGTCTCTCACAATCCTTGATCCCGCCTGCGGCGACGGGGCCTTTGTCCTGCCGCTGCTGGACCGACTGGCCGAGCAGTTGTGTGTGACGAACGAAGACTCACTCTCCCGCCTCCAAATCGTCCGCGATCACGTCTACGGCGTCGATTCGGATCCTGAGGCAATTCATCGCGTTCGACAACGCGTTTCTGAATGGATCAGTGCCCAAGCGTCTTCTCAGGAAGTCGAACGAGTTCTGACCAGTCATTTTCCTTGCGGCGATGCGCTGCTTGGCAATGACTGGACGAACCCGGAACAAATCCCCGCAGTCCACGATCATCGGGTAATTGACTGGGGAGAGTCATTTCCGTCCGTTGCGGTGGCGGGTGGATTCGATCTGGTGATCGGGAATCCTCCCTATCGGCGCGAACGAGATTCAAAATCCGACTTTGATCGAATCGCTACGTCATCGCTGGGACGGTGGCGTGAACCGCGGATGGATCTCTGGCACTACTTCCTGCATCGTGGGCTGGATCTGCTCAAGCCGGGCGGAAGACTCGCCTATATCGTGAACAGCTACTGGATCAGCGCGACGAGTGCCAAACGTCTGCGAGAACGCGTCGCCAGTGAAACGACTCTGGAAGAAGTCGCGATGCTCGGAGCGGCCCCGTTGTTTCAGGGTGTTTCCGGCCAGCACATGATCTTTCGACTCTGCAAACAGGTCGAACCGGACACCCCGTGCCGGGTTCACGATCTTTCGAGCTTCAGTCAGGACCAGATCAAGATCCGTCTTTCACAAGAAGTCACAGAACCTCGTACGATTCCACAAACTGAACTCTGGGGTGGGAATCAGCGACAGCTTCAAATCAGCGAGTCTCGCATCCAGGCCAGTGGACCACTCCTCGGAGACTTCTACGAAGTGAGGCAGGGGATTGCCGAAAATCCGCCGTTTGTGACGCGGAAGGCCGCGTTGGAACTCGGTGACACCGAGTTGGCAGGACGCGGAGTGTTTGTGCTGACCGATGCAGAGGTGGACAGCCTGAGATTGAACAGCAAGGAACGAGAATTACTTCGTCCCTATTACGCCCTGTCGGCGATTGAGCGATTTCAGGTGGCAGCTCTGCCAACCCATCAATTACTCTACCTGACCCGGCAGACTGCACCGACGCTGGAGGAGATTCCACAACTGTCTCGACATCTGGAGCAGTTCCGGGCAATCCTAATTCGACGTCGCGAAGTCCGATCAGGCCAGATCGCCTGGTGGCATCTGCACTGGCCGCGCGAGGAGCGACTTTTTACGTCGCCGCGAATCTTATCCCTGCAAATGGGTGCAACTCCGCGGTTCGCTTATGCCCAGCAACCAGCCTACGTCGGTTTCTCAATGCACGTGATTACCTCTCCAGCGACTCAGACGGTGCAGCCGAGTCCCTCGCTCCCCGCGCTGACTGCAATCTTGAATTCGTCACGGGCACAGCGTTGGTTCGAGTCACACGCCAAGCACCGGGGGGCTCATCTGGATATCAGCGGAACGATCCTGAAACAATTTCCGCTGCCCGCGAATTCGCAACCGGACACTGAAAACGACCTGGTACGACTGACGCAATCCTGGCCGACGCAACCTGATTCGGAACCCGAATCGCAATTGAATCGGCTTGTGGATCAATGGTACGGAGTCCCCACATGATCTGTTGCGGACGAGATCAGGTCTTATCCCACGGTTGTCGGTACGGTCGAGACAGCATAGCGGTTGCGTCGTCATCACCGACAATCGTTTCCTTGACGGGATCCCACTGAATCTTGCGGCCGAGGCGAGCGACAATGTTGCCCAGGTGACAGACCGTTGCAGACCGATGACCAATCTCGACATCACAAATCGGCAGCTTCCGGGTGCGAATGCAGTCCAGGAAGTTGGCGTGGTGATTGGGGCTCTTATAAAGGTGGACATCGTTCTCGCCGAGGGGTTGCTCCAGAATTTCGGCAGGATTGCCGCTGATGCGGCCTCGGTCGACGCTGATACGTCCTTTATCTCCGATAAATGTCACAGCTCCCTTGATGTCCGCCTGATCCTGTCCGAGTGTCAGCTTGACGCCGTTGGCATAGGTGTAAACCAGGCGGCAGGCGGATGTGACTTCGAAGAATTTCTCCGGATGAAATTCCGCTGTCCCTTCCACGGAAACAGGTCCGGAATCGTCCATTCCCAGTCCCCATTGAACGATGTCCAGATGATGAGCTCCGAAATTCGTCATCTGTCCCCCGGAATAATCCCAGAAGAACCGAAAGCTGTAGTGAACTCGTTTCTGGTTGTACGGACGCTGCGGCGCCGGGCCCAGCCACAGGTCATAGTCCAACGCGGCGGGTGGATCCGAATCTGGAACCGGCTTTCCAGAGAAATTGCACTTGGGAATCGCCACATGGACTTCGCGGATTGTCCCCAACTTGCCAGAACGAACGAGTTCACAGGCCTTGCGAAACCGGTCGTCAGATCGTTGTTGTGATCCCGTTTGAACGATCCTGTTGTTTGTTCGAGCGGCATTGACCATCCGGCGACCTTCAGCAACCGTCAGCGATAACGGCTTTTCGCAATAGACATCCTTACCAGCCTGGCAGGCGTGGATTGTCGTCAGGGCGTGCCAATGGTCCGGGGTCGAGATCACCACCGCATCGATATCTTTTCGTTCAAGCAACTTTCGATAGTCACGAACCCCTTCGGTTTGATGCCCCTTGTCTGACAGAAACGTCACGGCCTTCGCGAGATGATCGCTGTCAACATCACAGACGACTGCCGGGCTGACTCCCTTTCCCAGAAATGCATTCAGGTTGCCCATCCCCTGTCCACCCAGACCGATATGAGCCGTCACAATTCGTTCGTTCGCGCCAAAGGCCGTCGAAGGAACGATATACGGAGCAGCAAACAATGTTGAGGCCGCCAAAAACGAACGTCGACTCAGTCGGAGTTGCGACATGTCGTGTGCAAAGATCGGCGTAGATTTCATGGAAGTCGATTCCTCAACAAGGTGATGGTCGCTGCTGGATCGCAAAAGATCACAGTCTTGCGGTGCCGACGGAAGCCTCAACTATGGACGTTGGAATTCTACAGTACGAACGTGCAAACCTGAATCCAGTGACAATGGGATGGACAGAAATACCGCGGCAAATCATGCTCTTCCGCGCCACCGCTTTTCTACCATTGAAATGATTGCGATTTTCGAAATGCCCTGGACTCCTCGCCGTAGTGTCATCGTGCTGATTATTGTCTCAACGATCGTCAGGCTCTGTTGGGCAGCCGGGATGGAACTGGGGAATGATGAAGCCTACCACTATCTGTATACGGTCTATCCCGATTGGAGTTACTTCGATCATCCTCCCATGTTGATGTGGATCGCCACGGCAGGACGAATTCTTTGCGGCGGCTGGCTCAGCACCTTGTCGTTGCGTCTCGGGTTTGTGGTGCTGTTTGCGGGAAGTACCTGGGTCCTGTTCGATTGGGCCCGCCGATGGTTTGGGGACTGGTCCGGCTTCTATGCCGCTCTGGCGATGAATCTGGCTCCATACTATGCAGCGGCCGCGGGCGCCTTCATTCTGCCGGACGGACCATTTCTGTTCTTTGCCCTGCTGACACTGCGAGCCCTCACTTTCGCCTTGTTTGAGCCATCAATCGATGGCGTCAAGTTACGCGTGACCAGTGATCCCTCGGGATGGTCGGCCCTGCGGGCCTGGATCGGGGTTGGCCTCGCCTGCGCCGGTGCAATGGCGAGCAAATATCATGGAGTTTTGTTGCCTCTTTCCACGGTGGCCTACGTCATTGTGACTCCGCAAGCGTGGAGAATTCTGAAAACGCCGGGACCTTATCTGGCGGCGATACTGGGGGCCGCAGGATTGACTCCGGTATTGATCTGGAACTCACAGCATCACTGGGCATCGGTCGCATTTCAGGGAGGGCGAGCTCTGGGGGCGGAATTCAATCCTGCGGGACTGGCCGCGATGGTGTTTGGACCGATTGGTTATTTGCTTCCCTGGATCTGGTTTCCCGCAGTGGCCGCTCTTGTCATGCGATTGAGTCGATATCGCGACCTGAAAGGGATCGATCGCTTTCTTGTCTGCCAGTCACTGTTACCGCTGACTCTGTTCTTCTGTGTCTCGTGCGTGCGACCCATTCTGCCGCATTGGCCACTGATCGCGTTTGTTCCGCTCTTACCTTTCGTTGGGGCCCAATGGGCCGAAAATGCCGCCCGCGATCCTCGACTCGTTCGACGCTGGGTCGTCTTCATGTCAGTGGCTGTCTTGATGATCGCCGGGCTATTTGCGACTCAGGCTCGTTTCGGGGTGATCGACTTCCCCTGGAGTAAAGACCCTGCCCGAGAAATCAGCGGATGGGAATCGATCGGTCACGAATTGGAATCGCGGCACCTGCTCGATTCACCGGACACGTTCCTGATCACAAGTCATTGGTATGAGAGTGGACAACTGGCGTTTAGCATCCGCAATCGAGTCCCGGTTGTCTGTTACAATCAGGGGGATGCTCGAGGTTTCGCTTACTGGAGCGGACCGGACGAATGGATTGGCAAAAACGGGCTACTGGTGACCGTCGAAGAAGTACCGAATCTGGACGTCTATCGCCCTTACTTTCGCAGCATCGAACTGGTCGACACCTTTCGAATGACTCGCTCAGGTAAGCCTTTTCGACCAGTGCAAGTGCACCTCTGTAAAGACCAGCTGCGAGCATTTCCGTTTACATATGAAAGCAGAATCAAAGTCAGCGAGATCACCGGTCGACGGCCGGATTGATCAATGGTGCTTGACGGCTCGAGTGCTGGCGACGAGCGAAGCGCGTTGGGCTTCCAGACGGTTCAGCTGAGGTTTGCTGAGGTCTATCGTCGATTGACTGGCCACCAGTGTTTGCCGGACCCCGTCCAGTTTCGCCAGGGTTTCCTGACGCTGCTTGGCGATCTTTCGCTGCAACCGATCTCCCCCGCGGATTCGCGTTTGAATCGCCAGTTCCTCGGCATGCAGACGAGCAGACTCCTGTTCGCGAAATGCCGCTAGTTCCGCGTCGGCCTGCCGGGAGGCAGCCCGCTTTCGCTGACGCTCCCGAATCGATTCATTCTGATCTTCGGACGGCTGATTCAGCCTCGCTCGCATCTGTTCACGAGCTTTGCGATCCGATTCGATCTGCCGGAATTGCTGGGAAAGATTTTGTTTCTGCAAAGCTTCGAAATTCTTGACGATATCAGCCGAACGGGCGAGTCGTGCCTGGGTGTGGCTGGCGAGATCTGCCTGTTCCTGGACGACAGACGCATGCCACTTTTCGACGACGGACAGGTCCACGTCAAATCGTGACAGTTCAGACTCCAGGCATTCGATCTGTGCTTCGGCCAATTCCGCCGCACGCTGTGCCGCCGCCAATTCCGTCGAAATTCGACTGAGCTCATGCTTGGTGGAATCGAGTTCCTTCTGGTGGTCTCTGACGTCATTTTCAGTGCTGGAATCGGCAAGGGGGATTGCCACCGCCGATTGGGGAGACTCAACGGGCACTGTTCGAATCGAACTCGCAAAGCGAGTTGGCCGCTTTTTCGCGGGTGGAATTCGGGCTGCGGGATTATCAAAGAGCAGAACACCGACCAGCAACGCACAGCCGCAGATCAGCAGCAGGGGATGCGCCCAGGGGCGAGAGTGAGCGGGGCTGTCCATATCAACGAATTCCTGTCAAACGCCGCGAGGAAGCGTCAGTAGGCGGCATCGATCGTATCGGCCGTTGGGGTTGTAGGGCACTACAAGTGGCGTTATTCCCGCTTCCGTCGTTATGACCTGCACGCCTTACCACAGGCACTTACGGTGAACAGTGACTGCAGACTCAGATTCACGCTCTGCAAAAAGCGTGAGGACACTTGACCAAGAATTCGAGGGGCATCCATCAAATGACACATCAAAATGCTTTATCGTCCCAGTTCCCATTGGCGTTCCGGACACTGTTTTGAGTCGTCACTGATTGTCGAAGGGCAAGTGTCCATCGCACCGCAGATCTCGTCGAGTGAATCTGTGAGGAGCAGGCGATCAAAGTCGACCTGGCTGATAGCACCGTGCCCCAGGAGCGTGGACTTGAGAAAATCGAAGATGGGCTGCCAGTACGCGACCCCGACAAAAACCAGTGGAAACTGATTGATCTTTCCAGTCTGGATCAGGGTCGCAGCCTCAAAGGCTTCGTCCAGGGTCCCGAACCCGCCGGGGAAGATCAGGAATGCCTGTGAATACTTTACCAGCATCACTTTCCTGACAAAAAAGTGCTGGAACAGGATCATTTTATCGAGGTACGGGTTGGGTCTCTGTTCGACCGGAAGCACGATGTTACAGCCGATCGATCGTCCGCCGACGTCTTTGGCTCCTCGATTCGCTGCTTCCATGATACCGGGGCCGCCACCCGTCATCACGGTGAACCCCATCCGGGCCATCTCCGCACCCGTTTGTCGCGCCAACTCGTAATAGGGATTGTCCGAGCCGAATCGAGCCGAGCCGAACACTGTAATACAAGGACCGGTGGACCGCAGTGCGCGATATCCTCGGACGAATTCCCAACCGATACGGACCAGATCTACGAACTCGACGAACCGGGATCGGGGACCTTCGAGCAGATGAAAGTCCAATCGGTGCGCGGATTTTCCTTTAGGACGGATGACGAGTGGTTGATCTGATTTGGGAAGGAAAGTCGACATGATTTCATCCCGAGGATGCGAGGTGCCTGTCCGGGAGATATGATCGAAGTCCAGATGTGCTGCAAGAGCGAATCCAGTGGGGCGCTCTTCGACTCGTAAATCCGTCCGGGGGGCGGATTTCAAATAGTACGTTCCAACGGAATTAAACGATCAATGACGAATCACGTTGAAATTGGCGGAGTCCGTCTTTACCTGAGCCAACCCGATGAATCTGCCGGAGAATGGATTGGTCAACGCGAAATCCTGATGCAACTGCTGGCCTGCTGGCTGGTCGTCGATGAAAAAGACATGCCTCTGTCACCCCGTATCGTGGGGACACCCGGCATCGGCAAAACGACGCTCGCCATTTCTGCGGGGCGAACACGGAATCAGGATCTCTACATTTACCAATGCACGTCGGATACGCGCCCCGAAGACCTGCTGGTCACCCCGGTACTCGCCGAAAGCGGTAAGATCAAGTACCACGCTTCGCCACTCGTGACCGCGATGGTCCAGGGTGGGATCTGTATCCTCGACGAAGGGAACCGGATGAACGAGAAGTCGTGGGCCAGCCTGGCACCACTGCTCGATCACCGGCGCTACGTCGAATCAATTGTGGCGGGGATTACGATTCACGCCCATAAGGACTTCCGCTGTGCCGTGACGATGAATGACGACGAATCGACGTTTGAGATTCCCGACTACATTCTCAGTCGACTGCAGCCGACGCTGACGCTCGGACATCCTCAACGCAGCGACGAAATGGCGATCCTGCATTATCACCTGCCGTTTGCTGAACCCGAGATGCTCAACCTGACGGTCGAGTTCCTGCAGCAGTCGCATCAATTGAATCTGGACTTTTCCACACGCGACGGGATGAACGTCTTGCGATACGCCATGAAGCGACTCGCTCAAGATCCGTCGCATCCGGTCGCCAAAGATCTCGTCTGGCAGGAAGCCTTGATCAACTGCCTGGGCGAAGAAGCCATCGATTTGAATGAAACCGCCAAGCGACGGCAGCAGTCGCTTGGCGGAAATACGATGCCAATGGGGCTGGGTGATTTCTTCTTCGATCCCGATGACCCGCTGCATCCAGACTATGATGACGACGATGATGAAGAGGACGACGAAGAAGCGTGAACTGCTTTGCGTTCAATTCCTCGACAGCGACCATCGCGACCAACACATTCCGTAACGATAGACCATCATGAACGTCCTGCAATTCAGCGATCGAATCACCTGTCTGCCGATCATTCACGGCAGTGGTGATTTCGCCATTGAAGTTAGGCGGGTCATGCTGACACTGTCATTTGACTGTCTGGCGGTCCCGCTTCCACCGTCATTTCAGGAAGATGTCGAGCGGGCGATTGCGTTTCTGCCGAACGTGTCATTGGTCACACAGGAAGAACCTCAAGCGTTTCAGGTCAACGAATGGAGCGAGGAGAAGGACGAGAAGGATGACGAATCCGGGCGGACGTTCAGCTACGTTCCGATCGATCCCTGCCAAGGTGTAATCGCTGCCATCCGGATCGCGCAACAGGAGCGGATGCCCTGTAAATTCATCGACCTGGAAACAGCCCAGTTCGAAAGCTATGCCGCCGCGCTTCCGGACCCCTATGCGCTCAAGCATGTCGCACCCGACAAATTTGCGACAGCCGTATTGCCCAGTATCAGCCGTCTGCCCGAAGGGCAACCGCAGGACCGCGCGATCTTCATGGCGGCGAGGCTGCGCGAACTCGAACAGAAGTACGAGCGAATCCTGTTCATCTGTTCGATCGTCGACTGGCCGTGGATTCGCGAGGCATTCGTCGAACGCACACCAACGGTCGCGACGAACGATGATGTCGAAGAAACCACGATCTATCAGGCTGACCCTGAAACGCTGCTCTTCATGCTCGGCGAACTGCCGTTCATCACCGGTCTTTATGAACGAGCTCGCGCGGAACTCGAAGCCGACGAAAATCTGTCACTCGACGGCGTGAAGGCAATGCTGCTCGCCGCGCGAGATCACTATAAGGCCGAACTTGGGAACCGTGCGAGAAAGATCACTCCGAAGTTGCTGCGGATCTACCTTCAATACGTTCGCAATCTGACCCTGGTCGAACGGCGGATGACTCCGACGCTTTATACGCTGATCGTCGCGGCACAGCAGATTGCCGGGGATCAATTTGCCATTTCGCTGGCCCAGACTGCGAGTGAATATCCCTATCATCAGTTGATCCCGTTCCCGGAAATCCGGTTGGGAATCAATCGCGGACATCTCCCGAATGGAGACCTCGTCAATCTAGTCAATCGCCTGCCAGGTCAGGCAATGGAATGGCGTACCTGTCGGTTGAAGCCGCAGCCTCCCAAGCCGAAACAGGATGAATGGCAGATGCGGTGGAATCCGTATCATCAATGCAGTTGGCCACCTGAAGACGTGGCTGTCGAACGGTTCCGAACGCACGTCAAAGACACCGCTCTGACAATGCTGGGAACGGATCTGGCTCGTAGCGAAAAGTTCAGCGCCAGCCTGAAAGACGGCCTCGATATCCGTGAGACGTTGCGTAACTGGCATACAGGTGACCTGTATGTCAAAGTGCTGCCGCCGACGCGCGGAAGCCTGGATTGTGTCGTGATGCTGTTCGACAGTCCGGCCGATCCTCGCGACTATCCATGGCGAGTCACCTGGCACGCAGAACACCATGACGAATCGACATTGGCGCTGTTCGCGTCGAACTATCTGGAGAACATGGTCGGCCCGGGGATTGGACAAGCGACGTATGGCGGCGCGATGTTCCTGTTTCCGCCACGTCCTGTTCCAGACATCTGGTCGAACGGACGTTTTGATTTCGTGGATACGATGGAAGAACGATTGTTAGCTGCGGCATGTTTCCACGCTCGGGAACGCCATGTGGCACTCCTCAGCTATGCTCCTCCTGGTCCCGCGTGGCGTCGTCTTGCCAAACGTTATGGAAAGAAACTGATCCACGTCCCGCTGGGCCGCTTCAGCCAGGAAACCGTGCAGCAATTACGCATGTTCCATGTCTTGAACGGGCAACGAGTCCGCAGTTACGCCGCTGAATTTATTCGTAAGGCGTAGTTCTACGCAACGTCACCCTTGGTGATTCGCAAGACTTCATCCAGTGTCGTTGTTCCATCAATGACTCGCTGATACCCGTTGAGTCGCAGTGTCACCATGCCATTCTTCAGGGCGTGGTCGCGAATGGTTGTGGAACTGGCTCGGGCTACGCAAAGACGACCGATTTCAGGATCTGTACGGAGCAGTTCGAAGATTGCTCGTCGACCTGAATAACCGGTCCCGCGACACTCACGACAACCAGCAGGCTTCCAGAAGTTTTCGGGAATGGGACGTGGGAAGTCGTCAGGGACTTCTTCCGGATCTGGCTTGTAGGGCACTTTGCATTTCTTGCACAGGACTCGCACCAGTCGCTGTGCCAAGACTCCTTCCACCGTACTGGCGACCAAGTAGGGTTCCACGCCCATATCAATCAGTCGCGCGAAGGCACTGGGTGCGTCGTTGGTGTGCAGTGTGCTGAAAACGAGGTGGCCGGTTAACGACGCCTGGATCGCTGCTTCGGCCGTTTCGCCGTCGCGAATTTCCCCGATCAGAATCACGTCAGGGTCATGTCGCAGAATACTACGAAGACCGGCACCAAACGTCAGGCCGACCTTGCTGTGAACCTGGATCTGGCTGATCCCCGGATTCTGATATTCCACGGGGTCTTCCACCGTGATGATCTTGATCGAAGGATCTTTGATTTCGTTGAGGGCACTGTAAAGCGTCGACGTCTTTCCGCTCCCGGTGGGCCCCGTGACCAGTACGATTCCGTGAGGCATTGCAATCAATTCGTGAAACGTCTTTGCCATGGCATCTGGCATACCGACGTTTTTCAGATTGAACACCATCCGGCTTTTGTCGAGCAGTCGCAGGACGACCCCTTCGCCATAGATCATCGGGATGATCGAAACACGGACATCGATTTCACGCCCCGAAATCTTCAGCTTGATACGACCATCCTGGGGGACACGCTTCTCGGCGATGTTCAGCTTGGACATGATCTTCAAGCGGGTCACGATCGCTGCGTAGAAGTGCATGATCGATTCAGGCACCGGTTGAACGCGAAGCAATCCATCGACGCGATACCGGATGATCAGCCCGTTTTCCTGGGGCTCAATATGCACGTCACTCGCCTGCTGCTCCAAGGCTTCGAGCAGCAGTTCGTTGACCAGTTTGATGACCGAGGCATTTTCGGCCTGTTGAGCCAGGTCGCCATCATCTTGGGAAATATCACTCAGCAGTTCAACGCCATCGGCCGAACGCTGGGCGACCAGTTCGTTCAGGGTGTCCCCACCGACACCCAGATGCTCCTTGATCAGATCGACCACATCCAGGCGGCGGGCCAGGACAGGGACCAGATGGAATCCGCTGACAGATTCCAGTTCTTCCAGAGCTTCCAGGTTGAATGGGTCTGACGTCGCAACGACGACGCTGCCGTTCTTGCGTGAAATCGGCAGCAATGAATGTCGAAAGACGGCAGTTGTCGGAAACTGCATCAGCAGTTCACGGTCAATCAGTTCTCGTTTCACATCGACGAACGGCATGCCGAGCTCATCGGCAAACGCCTTCAAAACATCATCTTCCGAGACAATCCCCAATTCAACGAGCACACGATCCAGCCGGCGTCCCCCTGTTTTGGGCAGGGTGGAATCGATTTGCTCGCGGGAAACCAGTCCGTGTCGGATCAGAGTCTTGGCAATATCCATAAGTCGTCTGTCTTGTCGTTCGGTGTTTTACACGTCAATTACTACCAGCGAATGGTGAAAATGCATTGTCTGAGGAACGAACCGGAACAGCAAGCAGGACTCCTGTTCGCGTCGAATGAATCAGGGAACCTGAGAGATTCCTGAATTCACTGGACGATCAAATTCGTTGAAGTCATTTGCGACTGCCCCAGGCAGCGGCGGCAAATGCCTCCAGATCAGTGAAATTGCCTTGCCAGGTGGTATACATCGCGCCGCGAAGACTTTGGGGGACTTCTTTGCCGACGCTGAGCCAGTCGCGAATGCGGCCGGGAGGTGCGTCGTAGTACCCCGCGAGGACCTGTGTGTGGCCTTGATCAGCGAAGTGTTTCAGGCTGGGAGACGGTTGGCCGCTGTTCCAGTTGATGATGATTGTGTCATTCGGCAGGCCCTTCCATGAGCCGGTCAGGTCGCCATTGACGAGGTAAAAGTCCTTGACGGCGTTGTGGTGCGGGTCAAACATGTCGCTCCAGATGCACAACCTGGCATTGGGGCTGATCCTGCGAATAATCTCAGCGCAGCGCTGCACGTTTTCGGCCAGTTGCTCCCCGGCCGATTTGCCCGAGGCTCGTTCCGGGTCGCTCCAGTTGGCGACACGGATTTCGTCGTGGCTGAGGAAATAGGTTTTTGGTTTGAACAGTTGCTGCACACGGCGAACCTGATCTTCGACGATCTCAAAGGTCTTTGGTTCGGTCAATGAGCACGGAATCTGACCGTCGTAGATTGTGACGGCGTGACTGTAGCTGACCAGCAGTTTCTGGCCTTCTTTGATGGCTGAGCCGGGTAACAGCATGAGCGACGGTGGTTCATGGTAGACGTCAAACTCGCCGGGCCATGGGGTATTACCGAGTTTCAGATCGCGTAACTCGGCGAAGTCACGCCCCTCGACGTAGATCGTCTGGCGCGAATCGTCCTTGACAGTCAGCGGACAGCCGGGGCGACGGACAAGATTCACGAACGGTTCCTCGATCAGTGTGGCGTCATCCATCCAGAGCTTGCCACCACGACAGCCCCAGGTGCCGAGATAGAACCGAATCTCGCTGCTTTCGAGACTATTAAAGACCACGTGATGCAGCGTCCAATCCTGATCGCGCTTCACACCGAGATGACTGTGCGAGAGGACTCGACCCGACGGCGACATTGCGAACATCCGGGTCTCGCCCGCAGATTCAAAGTTTTCTGTGCGGATCCAGACCGAGGCGTGGAACTGCGACCACGGACGAACCTTGATCGGCTTGCTGACGCGCCGATTCCCCTCGATCCCCGGAGCGTTCTGGATACGTAGTGACGACTTTCCCCCGTGCTTGATCATGCTGTCAGCGAACGTCCCCTGCCCTGGCTCGTCTTGAAAACCCCAGCCAGTGAATGTGTCTCCCTTTGAATTTTCGAAGTCGCCAGGGATCAGATTCTTGCCCTCGACATCGAGTACGATTTTCCCCCCTTTCACAACGAATGGCACGTCGCGCGCGGGAAGCCCCTCGGCCAGATTGGGATCATGTGCGAGAATCCCTGAGCTGTAGCCAAAATTGGCAACCGTCGGAATGATCTCAAGATCCAGGTCGCGGCAAAGCTCCTGGAATCTGGCTGCGTTCTTGAAATAGTGATCGGGGACGCGATCGAGGACGTTCAGCTTGTAATCGGCGAGCACAACACCGTTGTATCCCGACTTGGCTGCCCGCCTGAGAATCGATTCAATTTTCGGCAGATTCTCAGTCACCTGTAAGTTCTGCTGCAGGTAAACCCAGCGATTTTCCAGCGGCTCCGCAGCACAAACAACATGTGACGCAAAACTCCACGCCGAAAGTATGGCAATCACGTGAATGGATGATTTGAACATTGTTCGTTCCTGATCTGAATGACCTTCGAAGCATCGTGCCCGTAGACCGCCAATCTCAACCTCACGGATTCTACAAAATCCTGGCTGTGGACCCCTTCACACGACCGACTCGCCTGCCAGCGAGTGCTGGCGAAAATTGGCGCTCATTCGAAATAACGTAGAAAATCGCTGCGGTAAACCGAAGAGGTAGAAATACCAAAGGGGCTGCTGCAATTCGCCCCGCGGGAATTGTTGGCTTCAATCTTTCGCGAACCGATCAAATTGTGGGGAAGATTGAGTAAAACTCCTTACGATGAATTCGAAGAAAAGCGTGCTGGCCCACTGTTCGCTCACGAAAGATGGTATTCATGAAACAGGGTTTCGCTCCGGCAATCCGATTGCTGAATCGACTGACCTATCCGCGCAAGTTTGGATTGATCGCATTACTGTTTGGCCTTCCCCTCGGGCTGGCCATGTTCTTTCTCGTCAGCGAACTCAATCATCGCGTTGCGTTTTCGGCAAAGGAACAACTGGGGACAGAATACCTTCGTCCCTTGCAGCGGTTCTCCGCTGACCTGCGGGAACGACGGGGACAGATCTTGGAGTCGTGCGAATCAGAAGAATGCTCCCCAGGATTTGAGTCGGGTCGACATTCGTTTGCAAGATGATGTCCAGGCCATTGATGTCGTTGATCGCAAGCTCGGACCAATTCTGCGAACCTCGCCGTTGTGGCTTCAGATCAAGAACGAATGGCGTGTCCTTGGCGAGAATCGGAGTGAGATCTCACCCATCGATCTCACAAACCCACACACGAAGCTGATTACCAGCGTCTTGGACCTCATGAGCCATGTCGGAGATCGATCGAATCTCATTCTGGACCCCGATCTCGACTCGTACTATCTGATGGATCTGTCAGTTAACCTCTTGCCTCAAGCGGCCGAGCAGATCGGTCAGGCACGTGGCTATTACTCAGGTCTGCTGGGCCGCAACTCGGCCAATGTGCTGGATAATCTTCAACTGCAGTATCTGACACGGACAATCAAACTTCAGCGAGAATCGATAATTCGTCACTTCGAAGTGGCGATCAACGAAACGACAGACGCCAGCCTGTCCAAAGTTTTGCGGCCAGAATTGGATCGTTGTATTCAGGCTACCAACAGATTTCTTGAATCACTCGACGCATTGCCTCAAGATGCCGAGTCGCGGGTGTCACCCGATGACGTGTGGCAGTTGGGCACCGACGCATTGGCAGAGCATGACGCGTTGTATCTGCAGACCTCAGCCACGCTGGATCGGTTACTACAGATGCGAGTCTCCACGCTCGCGAATCGGCGAATGATCGTGGTGGTACTGACCTTGCTCTGTTCACTGCTCGTGGCATACCTCTTCGTTGGCTTTTATCTGGCGGTGATGCAGACCGTTTCCCAACTGGATGAGGCCACGCAACGACTGGTCGCGGGAGATTCCGATGATGTGAATATCCATGTCGATACGCGCGATGAACTGGGGCAGGTGACTCGAAGCTTCGGAATTCTGGCGGCACGCCTGAGAACGGAATGTCTTTCGCTTCAGAATAGTGAACAGCGTATCCGTGCAATTCTGGAAGGGGCCGTAGATGCGATTGTCACAATCAATGAGCAGGGCCTCATCGAGTCCGCAAATCCTGCCGCGGAATCCTTGTTCGGATATCCCGTCGCCGAACTGATCGGTACAAACGTCAATGGACTGATGCCTGCCCCGTATCGAAGCGAACACGATGGATATCTGCAACGATACCTCGCAACTGGCGAGAAACACGTGATCGGCGGCGGTCGCGAGGTTCCAGGCGTTCGCCGTGACGGAACGACATTTCAGGCGGAATTAACGGTCAGCGAAATAAAGCTCAACAATCGCCGCATTTTCACGGGTTTTGTGCGCGACATCAGTGATCGCAAAAGAGCCGAGCAGGCTCTTGAAGCGGCAAACGCTCAATTGGCCGGGGTACTCGACGCTGCAACTCAAGTCTCGATTATCTCAACAGACATCAATGGCCTGATCCAGGTTTTTAATTCTGGTGCGCAAAATCTGCTTGGTTACTCAGCCGAGGAGATCGTCGGAAAGCAGACACCCAAAATCCTGCACGTCGAACAAGAGGTCGTGGCACGCGGCGCAGAATTGTCACGCGAACTGGGATACCGCGTCGAAGGATTCGAAGTTTTCGTCGCGTACGCCAGACTGAACCGCTTTGATCGCCGCGAGTGGACTTACGTGCGAAAAGATGGCAGCCATTTTACCGTCAGTCTAGTCGTCACAACGGTCACGAACGCCGAAGGCGAAATCTCTGGTTTTCTCGGCGTGGCCGAAGACATAACGCAGCGGAAGCAAACGGAACAGCATCTCTTGTCCGCTCGAGAAAGTGCCGAGCAGGCGGCTCGTGCCAAGAGTGAATTTCTGGCGAACATGAGTCACGAAATCCGCACCCCGATGAACGGCATCATCGGCATGACAGAATTAGCCCTCAACACCTCGCTCACTTCTGAACAACGCGAATATCTGGACGCCGTGAATTCGTCGGCCAGTTCTCTGCTACGGATCATCAATGACATTCTGGACTTCTCGAAGATCGAGGCAGGAAAATTTGATCTGGAAACCATCGACTTCAATATTCAAGAGTCGATCGGAGAGGCGGTGAGCACACTGTCACTGCGGGCATCACAGAAACGACTTGAGTTAGCGTTAAGAATCGATGCTGCGGTTCCAGAGATCGTCGTTGGCGATTCAGTACGACTGCGCCAGGTCTTGATCAATTTGATCGGTAACGCGATCAAGTTTACTGACGAGGGCGAAGTCGTTGTCGACGTCGAAGTGGAGTCTCGGACGGAAACCGATGTGGTCATTCATTTTCGTGTCAGAGATACGGGATTGGGGATCTCGAAGGACAAGCAACAATCGATTTTTGAGGCGTTTACACAGGCCGATACATCTACGACTCGCAAATATGGTGGCACAGGACTCGGATTGACCATCACTTCCCGACTCGTGGAATTGATGGGAGGAACGATCTGGGTGGAAAGCAACATTGGGGAAGGAAGTACCTTTCATTTCACGTCGCGATTTGCAGTCTCTCAAATCGCAATGACGAGTGCCTGTGACGTCGCACCAACAAGCGTGCAAGGTCTGCCAGTACTGGTCGTCGACGACAATGCGACAAATCGCCGCATCTTGCAGGAGTTACTCGAACAGATGCAGATGAAGCCTACGCTTGTCGGCAGCGGGGCCGAAGCCATGCGAGCGATTGAATTGAACTGGAACCAGGGTGAACCATTCGCACTCGTCATCCTCGACGCCCATATGCCTGAAATGGACGGTTTCATGGTTGGTGAGTGGCTGCAATCGCATCCTGATCGCGTCACCTCCACGCTGATGATGCTGACATCCGGTGGCCGCAGTGGAGACGCGACCCGCTGCCGTGAACTGGGATTTGCCGCATATCTCCACAAACCTGTTCGACGCGCCGAACTCTGTCGTGCGATTTTGACGGCCCTCGGTTCCAACAGCGAAGCTTCTGCGGCACCAATCGCTGAGCCGCTTGTAAACACCTGTCGTCCCTTGCAAATCCTGCTGGTCGAGGACAACCCGGTGAACCAGCGTGTGGCGGTTTCCATGCTTGAAAAGCAGGGACACTCGTTAAGGGTCGCCAACAATGGGCTTGAAGCTTTGACGGCCCTGGATCAGCAGGCCTTTGATGTCGTGTTGATGGATATGCAAATGCCAGAGATGGACGGCCTGGAAGCGACGGCGGAAATCCGTCGGAGAGAGCAGCAGACAACGGGACACATTCCCATTATCGCGATGACAGCCGCTGCCATGAAGGGGGATCGGGAACGCTGCCTTCAAGCGGGGATGGATGGATATGTTTCCAAACCGTTCCGCATCAAAGAACTGAATGATGCCATAAGGCGATTTGTCCTGACCCCCATCGTCTCGGAGCAGGTCCCGGTACATGCCGCCAATGACGTGACGGTCAGTAATGCGGTACTCAACTGGGATGCCGCCCTCGTTCGGACAGGTGGAGACGAGAGTCTTTTGAAGGAAGTCGCCGGAATTTTTCTGGGAGAGTATTGCCACTGGATGGCCCAGATCCGAGATGCCATCGATCAACAGAACGCCATTAAGCTCAAGCAGGTGGCACATACGCTGAGGGGATCACTCTCCACCTTCGAGGCAGAAGCCGCCGTCTCGGTTACGGAACGATTGGAACTGATGGGCCGCACAAACCAACTTCACGAGGCTGAGGCGACTTACATGGAATTGCAGCAGGCCGTTCAACAATTCACGGCGGCGCTTGCCAGAAAAATTCAGAGCTGAGGCTGCCTGCAGTCATTAATCGATGGTCTGCAATCTGCGGGTGGAGTCTCAACGCACAAGAAGATCGTTATTCGACTCGAACGTGTGCGAGTCGTCAGACAGCGATCATTTGCCAAAACTCGTTCAACGGCGCAGGATTGACCCTGCACGCGACAGTTTCTGGCTTCGTGCCGCGTCGTGATCGGCTTCGATTTTTCGTGAAGGGACTTTCCGATGAAAACCCGCATCCTCGTCGTCGATGATTCGCCGGTCGAGCGGCGTCTGGTCGGGGGGCTTCTGGAAAGAAGCCTTACAGATGCGACTGTGAGCTATGCGGAAAACGGAAAGCTTGCCCTGGATGTCGCTGCTGCGGACATGCCCGATGTCATCATCACGGATTTGCAGATGCCCGAGATGAACGGACTGGAACTGGTCGAATCGATCAAGTCCCGTGGCTATGGAGTGCCCGTCATTCTGATGACGAGCTTTGGAAATGAAGAGGTCGCCGTTCAGGCGCTGAAAATGGGAGCCGCCAGCTACGTTCCCAAGCGTGCTCTCGCCAGTAACCTGATCGAAACAATCAAAAACGTTCTGTCGGTGTCGCGCGGACAACAGCATCGACGACGTGTCCTCAGTACGCTCGACGTGGTCGAATCGCGATTCGTATTGGAAAACGACACGGCTTTGATTTCTCCGTTGATTGCCTACCTGCAAGAGCAGCTTGAAACCATGCGACATTCCGACGATTTGCAAACCACGCGAATTGGAATGGCGATTCACGAGTCGCTCACAAACGCGATCTATTACGGAAACCTTGAACTCGATTCCGAACTTCGGCAGGAAGAGGAATCCGTCTTCTACCGCCTGGCGAAGGAACGACGTGATGAGGCTCGCTATGCTCAGCGTCGTGTCCGCCTGACGGCCCATCTTTCACCGACAGAGGTCCGTTTTGTCATTTGCGATGATGGCCCCGGCTACAAGCCGTCTGAAGTTCGCGATCCCACGGAAAAGATCAATATGGATCGCATGGGAGGACGTGGGCTACTATTGATTCGCAGCTTCATGGACGAAGTCACCCATAATCCGCAGGGAAACGAAATCACGATGATCAAGCGTTTTCCACCGAAATAGAGCAGTATTCATCCGCAGGGTATCAATGTGCAGGGCCGAGTTCCTTGAGTGATCCGCACGATTCACAGGCTGGCAGCAAGGCATGCCTGATGTGATGTCATGGACATTGAATAACTCCAAGAGACAGTTGGAATGAGCCACGCAAGTTTCGCTTGCCAATCTCCACCAAGGCGAAAATGGCTCTACATCATCACTCGAATATCTGTCGGTTCGCCGGAATAAGAAAAATCTTGCGGAAGATTATTTCTATCGTCTCCCCCGACATTGAACCGCCTTACGACCCGATACCCCGCTCCAACTCGCGAATCGAGTACGGGCGCACCGCTTGCCAAACGTCATCGTGATTGTGAACCCGTCCGTTCGGAACGATCCAATGCGATGGCGATTTGGAACCTTCTCAGCATCGGCGTATCTTCTGCCGTTCCGAACAGGTACGATTCATGCGTCGTGAAGTCCGTGCCTGTCGGTAATCGGCTTCGTCGGATGATTGAATTCAAATTCGGAAGACTCATTGAAGAACCCCCCGGCCAGGCCGGGGGGATGGTTAAAGAGTAAGCCGACGTGGCTGAATCTCTCTGGAGGTTCGGCCACGTCGGCTTTTTTGCTTGATGAAACCGCGTAGCCACGGTCGCCAGACTGTGGGAATACGGTCGCAATTTCCAGTTTGCCCACGCTCTGGCGAACGTGGCGACCAACCACAGTGGTGAACCATGAATGCCATAACCAACAAACGTTCTCGCACGAAGACTGCTGTGGTTGGTCCGCCGACCGATGGTGAGTTGGCGGCGCTGATTCCTGTGGAGGAATCTCCGGAGGCTCGTTCGCGGCAGGTTCTCGTGGCGATGGTGTCGTATCGCGATGGGGACTTCTCGGTGCGATTGCCAACGGATTGGGTGGGAGCAGATGCGCGGATTGCGGAGGCGTTCAATCAGTCCATCGCGAATTCGCAGCGTGTCTCGGAGGAGATTGCGCGGCTAAGTACGGCTGTGGGCAAAGAGGGGCGGCTGAAACAGCGTATGTCACTACCGGGGGCGATCGGCGGGTGGGCGGTGGAGGTAGATTCGATCAATATGCTGATCGACGATCTGGTGCGGCCGACGACGGAAATCGCGAGGACGATCGGCGCGGTGGCGAAAGGCGACCTGGGGCAGTCGATGGAGCTGGAAGTCGATGGGCACACTCTCAAGGGGGAGTTCCTGCGCTCGGCGACGCTGGTCAATACGATGATCGAGCAGCTTTCGGTCTTCACGTCGGAAGTGACGCGCGTCGCGCGTGAGGTCGGCACCGAAGGGAAGCTCGGCGGACAGGCGCAGGTGAAGGGTGTGTCGGGCGTGTGGAAGGATCTCACCGACTCGGTCAACCAGATGGCCGGCAATCTGACCGCGCAGATGCGGAACATCGCGGAGGTGACGATTGCCGTGGCGACGGGGGATCTTTCCAAGAAGATCACCGTCGATGTGCGGGGCGAGATTCTGCAATTGAAAGAAGCGACCAACACGATGGTCGATCAACTTCGCTCGTTTGCTTCGGAGGTGACGCGCGTCGCGCGCGAAGTCGGGACGGACGGTCGGCTCGGTGGGCAGGCGGTGGTGCCGGGCGTGGCGGGGACATGGAAGGATCTCACCGACTCAGTCAATGCGATGGCGACCAATCTGACGGCGCAGGTTCGCAACATTGCGACGGTCACGACGGCGGTGGCGCGCGGCGATCTGTCGCGGAAGATCACGGTCGATGTGAAGGGGGAAATTTTGGAGCTGAAGGAAACCATCAACACGATGGTCGATCAGCTCAACGGCTTTTCCTCGGAAGTCACACGCGTGGCACGCGAGGTTGGGACCGAAGGGAAACTTGGCGGGCAGGCGGTGGTGCCGGGCGTGGCGGGGACGTGGAAGGATCTCACCGACTCGGTGAACTCCATGGCGTCGAACCTCACCGGGCAGGTGCGTAACATCGCGGGTGTGGCAACGGCCAACGCAAAGGGGGATCTCTCGTCGAAGATCACCGTCGAGGTAAAAGGTGAAATTCTCGCATTGAAAAACACGATGAATACGATGGTCGATCAGCTCAACGGCTTCGCCTCGGAAGTGACACGTGTGGCGCGTGAAGTCGGCACGGAAGGGAAGCTCGGCGGGCAGGCGGCGGTGCCGGGTGTGGCGGGGACGTGGAAGGATCTGACCGACAACGTGAACTTCATGGCCTCGAACCTGACGGGGCAGGTCCGCAACATCGCGGAAGTGACGACCGCGGTGGCGAACGGCGATCTCTCCAAGAAGATCACCGTCGATGTGCGCGGCGAGATTCTGGAGCTGAAGAACACGATTAACACGATGGTCGATCAGCTCAACGGATTTGCCTCAGAAGTGACGCGTGTCGCGCGCGAGGTCGGCACGGAAGGTGAGTTGGGCGGGCAGGCCGAAGTGCTCGGCGTGGCGGGGACGTGGAAGGATCTCACCGACTCGGTCAACGCGATGGCGACGAACCTGACATCGCAGGTACGCAACATTGCCGACGTGACGACCGCAGTGGCCAACGGCGATCTCTCCAAGAAGATCACCGTCGATGTGCGCGGTGAGATTCTGGAGTTGAAGAACACGATCAATACGATGGTCGATCAGCTCAACGGCTTCGCGGGGGAGGTGAGCCGCGTGGCGCGTGAGGTCGGCACCGAGGGGAAGCTCGGTGGGCAGGCACAGGTGCCGGGGGTGGCAGGGACTTGGAAGGATCTGACCGACAACGTGAACTGGATGGCGTCGAACCTCACGGGACAGGTCCGCAACATCGCCGACGTGGCGACCGCAGTGGCGAACGGCGATCTCTCCAAGAAGATTACCGTCGATGTGAAGGGAGAGATTCTGCAACTCAAGGAGACCATGAACACGATGGTCGAGCAGCTTTCGGCGTTCGCTTCGGAAGTGACTCGCGTGGCGCGCGAGGTCGGGACCGAAGGGAAGCTCGGCGGTCAGGCGGTGGTGAAAGGCGTGGCGGGGACGTGGAAGGATTTGACCGACAACGTCAACTCGATGGCGAACAACCTGACCTCACAGGTCCGCAACATCGCGGACGTCACGACGGCGGTCGCGCGCGGTGACTTGAGTCGCAAGATCACCGTCGAGGTGAAGGGGGAAATCCTCGAACTGAAGAACACGATCAATACGATGGTCGATCAGCTCAACGGCTTCGCCGCGGAAGTGACTCGCGTGGCACGCGAGGTCGGCACGGAGGGGAAGCTGGGCGGGCAGGCACAGGTGCCGGGTGTGGCGGGGACGTGGAAGGATCTGACCGACAACGTGAACTTCATGGCGTCGAACCTGACCGGCCAGGTCCGCAACATCGCCGACGTGGCGACGGCTATCGCGAAGGGGGATCTGTCCTCGAAGATCACGGTTGAGGTAAAGGGGGAAATCCTCGCGTTGAAAAATACGATGAACACGATGGTCGATCAACTCAACGGCTTCGCGGCGGAAGTGACGCGAGTGGCCCGCGAGGTCGGCACCGATGGCAAGTTGGGTGGGCAGGCCGAGGTCGAAGGGGTGGCCGGTACTTGGAAGGATCTCACCGACAACGTGAACGCCATGGCGACCAACCTGACCGGGCAGGTCCGCAACATTGCCGAGGTGACGATCGCCGTGGCGAATGGCGACCTTTCCAAAAAGATCACGGTCGATGTGCGTGGCGAGATTCTGGAGTTGAAGGAAACGATCAACACGATGGTCGATCAGCTCCGTTCGTTCGCGGCGGAAGTCAGCCGTGTGGCGCGCGAAGTCGGAACTGAGGGGAAGCTCGGTGGGCAAGCGCAGGTCCCTGGAGTCGCCGGCACTTGGAAGGATCTCACTGACAACGTGAACTGGATGGCGTCGAACCTCACGGGACAGGTCCGCAACATTGCCGACGTGGCCACAGCGATCGCCCGCGGCGACCTCAGCCGCAAGATCACCGTCGATGTGAAGGGGGAGATTTTGCAGCTCAAGGAAACCATGAACACGATGGTTGAGCAGCTCTCGGCGTTCGCGTCAGAAGTGACACGCGTGGCGCGGGAAGTTGGCACCGAGGGCAAACTCGGCGGCCAGGCGACCGTGCCCGGCGTGGCTGGCACCTGGAAGGATCTGACCGACAACGTGAATTCGATGGCCTCGAACCTGACCGGCCAAGTCCGCAACATCGCCGAGGTGACAATCGCCGTGGCAAATGGCGATCTCTCCAAGAAGATCACCGCCGATGTGCGCGGCGAGATCCTGCAGCTTAAGGAAACCATCAACACGATGGTCGAGCAACTGCGATCTTTTGCTTCGGAAGTGACTCGTGTTGCGCGCGAGGTCGGCACCGAGGGGCGGCTCGGCGTGCAAGCGGTCGTGCCCGGCGTGGCGGGGACGTGGAAGGATCTCACCGACTCAGTCAACGCGATGGCGACCAACCTCACCGCGCAGGTTCGCAACATCGCGGAAGTCACGACCGCCGTGGCACGCGGTGACCTCAACCGCAAGATCACCGCCGATGTGAAAGGCGAGATACTGGAGTTGAAGAACACCATCAACACGATGGTCGATCAGCTCAACTCGTTTGCCGGTGAGGTAACTCGCGTGGCGCGCGAAGTCGGCACCGAGGGGAAGCTCGGCGGCCAGGCACAGGTCTCCGGCGTGGGAGGGACGTGGAAGGATCTCACGGACAACGTGAACTTCATGGCCTCGAACCTCACCGAGCAAGTCCGCGGCATCGTGAAAGTGGTGACGGCCGTGGCCGACGGCGATCTGACCCAGCGGCTCACCGTACAGGCGAAAGGCGAAGTCGCCGCGCTGGCCGACACAATCAACAACATGACCGCCACGCTGGCGACATTCGCCGACCAAGTAACAAACGTGGCACGCGAAGTCGGCGTGGATGGACGGCTCGGTGGACAGGCCAACGTCCCGGGCGCGGCGGGCACGTGGAAGGATCTTACCGGCAATGTGAACCTGCTTGCTGCAAATCTCACCACGCAGGTGCGAGCTATCGCCGAGGTCGCCACTGCCGTGACCAAGGGCGATCTCACACGTTCGATCCAGGTGGAGACTCGCGGCGAAGTGGCCGAGCTGAAGGACAACATCAACACGATGATTTCCAACCTGCGCGAAACCACCGAGAGCAACCGCGAGCAGGACTGGCTCAAGACCAACCTCGCCAAGTTCACCGGAATGTTGCAGGGCCAGCGCGAGCTGAACACGGTGGGCCAGATGCTGCTCACCGAGTTAGCGTCGCTGGTCAATGCCCATCAGGGAACCATTTACCATCTCGCGGGTATCACCAGCGATTCCACGCTCAAGCTGTTGTCGAGCTACGCGCACGGTGGCGGGCGGCTTG
Source organism: Planctomycetota bacterium (assembly GCA_037146815.1). Taxonomy (GTDB): domain Bacteria; phylum Planctomycetota; class Planctomycetia; order Planctomycetales; family Planctomycetaceae; genus Schlesneria. The sequence continues at coordinate 20,996 of JBAWWJ010000008.1, read as the reverse complement.
CTCAGACACTCACTCTCGGTGAGGGCCTTGTTGGTCAATGTGCCGTGGAAAAGAAACGCATCCTGCTCACCAACGTACCGCCCGATTTCATCTCGATCTCTTCGAGTCTCGGCGATGCGCGGCAGGTGAGCATCATCGTGCTGCCCGTGCTGTTCGAGGGGCAGACCAAGGCGGTCATCGAACTGGCCTCGCTCCAGAACTTCAGTGCGGGGTCGCTCGCGTTCCTCGAATTGCTGACCCAGAGCATCGGCGCGGTGTTCAATACCATCGAGGCGACGATGCGCACCGAGGGGCTGCTCACGCAATCGCAGCAGCTCACGGTCGAGCTGCAATCTCGCCAGACTGAGCTGCAACAGACCAACGAGGAACTGGGCACCAAGGCCAAGCTGCTCGCCGAACAGAACGCCGAAGTCGAACGCAAGAACTCCGAGGTCGAGCAGGCCCGCGGCGCACTCGAAGAACAAGCGGCCGAACTGGCGCTCACCTCGAAATACAAATCCGAGTTCCTGGCGAACATGTCTCATGAGCTGCGCACGCCGCTCAACTCGATCCTCATCCTCAGCCAGCAGCTCAGCGAGAACACGGCGGGGAATCTCTCCGGCAAGCAGGTCGAGTTCTCACGCAACATCAACTCATCCGGCTCAGATCTGTTGCACCTCATCAACGACATTCTCGATCTCTCGAAGATCGAGTCGGGGACCGTCACGGTCGAGGTCGAGGAGATTCCGTTCTTCGGTCTGCGCGACAACATCGACCGCAACTTCCGGCATGTGGCCGAAGCCAAGAACCTGCCGTTCCAAGTCCACTTCGCCGACGACCTGCCGCGCGCCATGGACAGCGATCCGAAGCGACTCCAGCAGATCCTCAAGAACCTGCTGTCCAATGCCGTGAAGTTCACCGCTCACGGCCACGTCGAGGTTCGCGTCCGATTCGCCACGCAGGGTTGGAGCCCCGAGCACCCGGTGCTCAGGAATGCCCAGCAAGTCATCGCGTTCGCTGTCGAGGACACCGGCATCGGCGTCGCCCCCGAGAAGCAGCGAATCATTTTCGAAGCGTTCCAGCAGGCGGACGCCGGCACGTCTCGCAAATACGGCGGCACCGGCCTCGGACTTGCCATCAGCCGCGAACTGGCGGTGCTGCTTGGCGGCGAGATCAAACTCACCAGCATCCACGGGCAGGGGAGCACGTTCACGCTCTATCTGCCGCTGCACTACTCCGGTCCCGACAGCGTGCGAGCCACATCGGCGAACGGCGACGCACCCGAATCGGCCAGAGGACACGCGATCAAAGTCTTGCCCGTCGCACGCGAAGAACACATCGAAGATGATCGCGATGCCATCGAGGAAGGGGATCCCGTCCTGCTGATCGTCGAGGATGATCCGCACTACGCACGCATTCTGTTGGGCCTGGCACGCGACAAGGGCTTCAAGGGGATCGTCGCCAACAAAGGGGCGCTGGGGCTGTCCCTCGCCCGGCAGTTTCATCCGGTGGCCATCTCGCTCGATATCTTCCTTCCCGACATGCTCGGCTGGACGGTGCTCAACCAACTCAAACTCGATCCGACCACGCGACATATCCCCGTGCAGATCGTCACCCTGGAAGAAGAACGACAGCACGGACTCGCGCACGGTGCGTTCTCCTACCTCATTAAAGCCCCCACCACCGAGGGGCTGCAAACAGCGTTTGACCGGATCAAAGACTTCACCGTCCCACGCACGAAACGGCTGTTGATCGTGGAGGACAACGACATCGAGCGGCAGTCCATCGTCGAACTGCTGGGCTACAAAGACATCGAAACGGTGGCCGTCGCCACCGGCAACGAGGCGCTGGAGGCGATGCTCGACAAGTCGTTCGACTGCGTGGTGCTCGACCTGCGACTCCCCGACATGACCGGCTTCGAACTGCTGGAGAAAGTCCATGCCGTGCCGACTCTGGCGGATGTCCCCGTAGTCGTCTTCACCGGTAAGGATCTCTCCGCCTACGAGCAGACACAGCTCAAGGCGATGGCCAAGAGCATTGTCTTGAAAGACGTCCAATCGCCGGAACGTCTGCTGGACGAGACCGCGCTCTTCCTGCACCGCGTCGTCACCGATCTGCCGGTGGAGAAACAGCGGATGCTCGAGCGGCTGCACGGCTCCAACGAAGTCCTCTGCGGCCGCAAGATCCTCGTGGTCGATGACGACGCACGCAACATCTTCGCCCTGACCTCGCTGTTGGAGAACCAGGAGATGAACGTGATCAGCGTGACCAACGGCCGCGCCGCCATCGACATCATCCAGAACACGCCCGATCTGAGCATCGTGCTCATGGACATCATGATGCCCGAAATGGACGGCTACGAAACGATGCGCGAGATCCGCAACGCTCCCGAATTCCGCGCCCTCCCGATCCTCGCCCTCACCGCGAAAGCGATGAAAGGGGACCGCGAGAAGTGCCTCAACGCCGGTGCCAGCGACTACATCGCCAAACCAGTCAACACGGACCAACTCCTCTCGCTAATGCGCGTGTGGTTGTTCCGATGAACTTCGTCACCCAGTGAGCGGCAAGGCGCTAGCCGCCGGTCTGCCAGACACTAGTCGAATCCAAAAGACCGGTGGCTAGCGCCATCCCGCACGATGCGATAAGAAAAGAAGGAACGTCCGCATGAATCTCGACACCATTCCCAGATCACCTGACGACCGCGCGTCCGACTCGACAGCCACGTCGCGCCACGCGCACCCATCATCTGTCTTTCACGATTGTCCGATCAACATCCTGATCGTGGACGATGAGCCGAAAAATCTCACCGTGCTCGAAACCGTCCTGGACGATCCGGGCTACCGGCTGGTACGAGCGGAATCTGCTGACCAGGCGCTGCTCGCGCTTGTCGTGGAAGAGTTCGCGCTACTCATTCTCGACATCCGCATGCCCGGCATGACTGGCTTCGAGTTGGCGGAGATGATCAAAGACCGCAAAAAAACCGCACGCGTGCCGATCATCTTCCTCACGGCCTACTACAACGAAGACCAGCACGTCCTCGCAGGCTATGAGACCGGTGCCGTGGACTACCTCCATAAGCCTGTGAATGCGGCCATCCTCCGCTCGAAGGTCGCCGTCTTCGCTGAACTGCATCGCAAGAATCGCGAGTGCGGAATGGCCAACCGCGCCCTGCTCACTGAAGTGACCGAGCGCCAACGGGCCGAGGAGCAACTGCGCGAACTGAATAAAACGCTCGAACAGCGTGTGACGGAACGCACGGAAGCACTCGTGCGAACCAGCGCCGACTTGATTAAGACTGGCGAGCGATACCGGTCCCTCTTCGACGGGAGCCTAGACGCGATCATCTCCCTGGGCGCGGAAGGGCACTTCGTGGCGGCCAATCCCGCTGCGCTGCAGCTCACCGGTCACACACTGGAAGAGCTGACGACCCTCCCATTTCTCAGCCTCTGTGCGCCGGATCAGAGAGAGGCCACGAAGACCACCTTCCGTGCCGCCTTTTCCCACAAGTGCATCACGATGGACACGGCGATAATCACCGCCACCGGCGAGCGCCGGGAGCTCTTCGTTAGTGGCGCACCGGCCATCGTGGATGGCGTAGTCGTCGGCGTCTCGTGCATCGCGCGTGACGTGACCGAACGCAAACTCGCAGAATTGGCGCTTGTCGCAAACGAGGCGAAATTTCGCGCTCTGCTCGAATCGGCACCGGACGCGATGGTCATCGCCGATCAGCAGGGCCTCATCGTGTTGGCGAATGCGCAGACCGAGCGGCTCTTCGGATACGGTCGCGCGGAATTGCTCGGCCAGCGCGTGGAACTGCTGATGCCTGCACGCTTCAAAGATGCCCACGTGGCACACCGCAAGGACTACTTCGCCGCGCCCCGCGCACGAGTGATGGGGGCCGGGTTAGAGCTACTGGGACAACGCAAAGATGGGAGCGAGTTCCCGATCGAAGTCAGTCTCAGTCCGCTCGTCACCGAGGCGGGAATGCTCATCTCCAGTGTCATCCGTGACATCACCGAACGCAAACAGAGTCAAACGTCGTTGCAGGTCTCGGAGACGCGTTATCGACGGCTCTTTGAGGCAGCCCAAGACGGCGTCCTGATTCTTGACGCCGGCAGCCACAGGATCACTCACGTCAACCCGTTTTTGACGAACCTGCTCGACTACCCGGCCGAGCACTTTCTGGGCAAGGAACTCTGGGAGATTGGCTTCCTTCGCGACAAGCAGGCCAGTCAGTCCGCAATGGAACAGTTGGACGAGCAAGGCTCGCTCCGTTACGAGAGTCTGCCGCTGGAGGACCGCCAGGGACGCAAGCATCCAGTCGAGATGGTCGCCAACCTGTATCAAGAGGACAACCATCGGGTCATCCAGTGCAACATTCGAGACATCACCGACCGCAGCCGCCTGGAAACGCTGCAGCGGGTGCAGGCGGTCGAGTTGTCCGACCTGCACCGTCGCAAGGACGAGTTCCTGGCGATGCTCAGCCACGAGCTGCGCAGTCCGCTCGCTCCCATCGCCAATGCCGTGCAACTGCTGAGTCTCCAGCAAGGGAGTGAGAGCCTAGTCCAACAGCACGCCCGCAACATCATCGAACGTCAGGTGCGTCAGCTTCAACATCTTGTGGATGACCTGCTCGAAGTCTCCCGCATCACCACGGGCCGGGTTCAACTTCGGCGAGTCCCGGTCGTCTTGAGCGACATCGTCCACGGTGCCGTGGAGACCGCCCGCCCGCACATCGAGCAACGCCAGCATGAACTCACTGTGTCACTGCCGCCTGAACCGATCTGGCTGAATGCCGACGCAGCCCGACTGGAACAGGTGCTGGTCAATCTGCTCAGCAACGCAGCCAAGTACACCGCGGAACGAGGGCACATCTGGCTGACGGTCGAGGTGGAAGTGGACGGAGTGACAAGGGGACCGGGGGACACTGGGCCCCCGTGGAAACCGGACTCTTTTTTTCAGTCTCCGCCTCTTCTTGGCCCTCATGTCCTGATCCGCGCGCGAGACAACGGCGTCGGCATCGACCCGGCACTGCTGCCACGCATTTTCGACCTGTTCACACAAGCGGAACGATCCCTGGATCGCTCACAAGGCGGGTTGGGGATCGGTCTGGCCCTGGTGCAACGGCTGACGGAACTGCACGGAGGAACCGTCGAGGCTCACACCACTCTGGGCCAGGGGAGCGAGTTCGTCGTCAGATTGCCGCTGGAAGCAATGGACTTGCCACCATCGACGGTGCCGGTCAATGGAATCTGCCCGCAGACCGCTCGGCTATTGCGCGTGTTGGTCGCGGATGACAACGTCGATACGGCCTCGAGTTTTTCGATGCTGCTGGAGGCACTCGGGCATGAGGTTTGGACGACGCACGACGGGTTGGAAGCCGTGCGGACGGCACTCGAATACCGACCGGACATTATGCTGTTGGACATCGGCATGCCGGGTCTGAATGGTTATCAGGTCGCGAAGCGGATCCGGCAAGAACCGACTCTGAAGAACATCGTGCTTGTGGCTTTGACGGGATATGGTCAGGACTCAGACCGGCAGACTTCATTGCAGGCAGGATTCAATCACCACATGGTGAAGCCTGCTGTCTTGGATCAGTTGCTGCAAATTCTGGCGACAGTCTCAGTGAACGGAAGGGCACCAGCCACCGAGGTCACTACGCCAAACTCAAACTAAGCTGGCTAATCATACCCGAATTGGAATCGCACATTTCTCACGTCGTCCCAACGATCCAGATGCTCCGTCTGGCTGAAGTCCTTATCACCCCGTAACCGGATCCTCTGGAAACCGCCTTCTCGACACAGCGCCATCACACGGTCGGCTTCCCTGCATGTTCCCTCGCACAGGGTATTCATTGCCATGTTCAGGACGTGGTCCGATAGACAATACGGACACCGCCATTTGAAAATCGGGGCGCCCCGATCAAACCCGCTCTCGCGAGCCACACGCAGCATCAATGTCACGCCGCCATAGACAATGGCCTCCGCTTGAATTGCAATTTCCGCACGATCAAGCAAGCGAAGATTCCGCAGGTGACGGCGGGCGAATTACAAGTTGCGAGATTTGCATTCTTCACGGAACTACGGGCTTCATGGATTTGAAAGGTCAAGCCATGAGTCAGGAAGGGCAATCGTATCTGGCTTGGTGTAGACGGGAATTGCGAACGGGTCATGGGGTGATGCCTGCTGAACGGCAGGATCTCCGGCGACTGCTACCCAGACTTTCCAGCCATCGCCAAATGCGTATTCACGATAGTTCGCGTAATTCGAAAACGATGGTTGCCAATCGTCGTCGCTTCCGCCAATACGGACGTAAAGATCACCCTTGTCACCCTGAATTCGTGCCGCGTAAACCCCCTTGTTCTTGGCATTCTGCTGTACGAAAAGCGGGCTCCCCGAGGTCACTTTGGCGACTTTGCGGGCGTTGATCAGGGCCTTGATTCGTGATTGCAGGCGCAGTCCCCAATCAAAGTAGTGTTTCCAGTAAACGCAGGGAACTCCCGGATGAGTAAGAATGTATGCATACCCCTGCTCAACTTCCCAGCCATTCTGAAAATTGTCGTTAGAATGTCCTGGTTGCGGATTACCGTCTTCATCGGTTCGGTACCCGGTATCGTGGTTCTCCAGAAATGTCACGGACCGGTTCTTCCATGGCATTCCATCGGTCGTATCACCCATCATTCCATTGCCGTTGTCGAGGCCGTACCAGTTTCGATAGTTCCCCTTGTTGTCTTTCAGCGTGAACTGCATCGTGAAATCGAAGACGCTACTTGAGGCTTTGAGGTGATCAGCCCCTTGCACATTCGGGTTCGTGGCCGTGGCATAGATCCGCCCGCGCTGCTCGGCATGTTTATCCCAGTCGTATTCGCCCACAGAAAATGTGGGATTAGATCGCTTGTTGTAGTTTGCCAGACGTTTTGCGTGGTAGCCATGAACCATATCGTAGCGCCAGCCACGATAGCCGAACGACTTGAGTTGTAGCAGATATTTGAGACATCGCGCTGAACCTGTTTGTTCGTGTGGTCAATGTCGCGGAAACTGTCGTAGGCATACGTCGTTCCACCCGACGTCGTATACTCTGTCGGCTTCTCTTCTTCGGCTCCCCGCTGTGCTACCGGAATGTTGAACACAGGTGATGCGGGATTTGTGAACGCTTCATCGTTGCGCGTAATCGTATCGACTCCCCAGTCGGGGTTCTTGAAGTCCACCCAACTCATATCCCCATCGCGGTGATTGATGACAATATCTGCGATTGGTTCGACGCCACTCTGCAGCAAAGTTTCCAACATGGAACGATGCAGTGCCTGATCACCGTAACTGTTATCCAGTTTCCACAATTGCTTGGGGTTATATCCGGCACTCTGACCACCCGCGTAACTCGGCGGCGGCAACCAGACAAGATCGAACTTCGCGTCGCGAATGACGTTCGCCTGTTCTTTGACAATTTGATACCAGCGTTTCGTCCCAAACCGGTTGAAACGCGGGTCTGGATCTCCGTGCCGCGAGGATTCCCAGTAGAACCCCTGCAGCATGACCCGGTCATCATTGAATCCGGCTTGACCAAATGCCGACTTTATCAGGCAAGCAGCGACGACGACAGCAAGGACCGCAAGGCGCAGAATGGCAGACATAAACGGATTCTCCCCTTGTAAAATTGGTCCCCGATCGAGCGGAATTCGGAGAGAGACGTTCTGACGACATTAACAGTAGCAATCACTTGTTTGTGATTCCATCGCACGCAACCGATTCGTCACGTACGAGGGAGCACCCTGATGAGGGATTTCGCCCCACTGTTGTGACCCAGAAGAGAATCCGAGAGCGTTTTTTTGATTACAAAACCTAATCATCACGGTTCGTCAGGTGGCACCGGCGACTTGGACCATTTTGGCGATTCAAACAACTCACCGACCGGCATTTGAAAGCCACCCAGGACGGGATCCCCCTTCAAAGTCTGTGTCTCCTTCAGCATGACGCCGCGCGCCGGAGAATGGAACTGATGAACGTGACGGGTGACAGGATCAATCACCCAGACCGCGTTAATACCTGCTTCAAGATAACCTTTCACCCGCTCCGACATCCCGTCGCGGCGGTCGTTTGTCGATGCCACTTCAATAACCAGGGCCGGACGCGTTTCTGTCACAAGCTTGTCGGATTCGGAAAATCGTTCCCCTGACTGAAAACACATGACGGCGGGACATCGGATGGTCGCCGGTTCCTGTTGCAGGATCAGCGGCAATTCAAAACAGGCATACGTATCCGGGGATCCCTTCAGAAATTTTGCCAACGGCCGCGACAGATTCCGGACCACATCCCCATGCATCTCGTCCGGTGGTTCCAGCCTGACAAGGCGGCCTGCGACGACTTCGATCCAGCGATCCCCCTCAAGTAACCGCGTCTCATACTGATCGACGGTCAGTGCGGGTGAAGAATTGGGAATTGACGACATGAAGAATCCTCTGGGAAAACTGTTGCCAGAGAGTACTTGATGGCGGCATCAACTTGCAACGGCGCGAAAATAGTCGTGGTTCAAACGCCGCTTTTCACAAACCTTCCACCTCAAATAATCGTCTCATGCAAAAAGTCTGTCCGGCAAGAAGCGTTGGTTCGCGGATAGGCTGTGAATTTATTCGGCGGGGTGGCAGGGTCAGGAGCGAAGCGGATGGCCCTGAAAGTTTGAGCGTGCCCTCCTTTTCGGGGCCTTCCCGTTGGTCAGACCCCGCCACCTAGCCACCTCGTCTTCAGAAGTCTGTCGGCCAAGAAGCGTTGGTTCGCGGAGCGAACCACGACTTTCACGCAGCCGGTGCGATCCAGTCACGGATTCGTTCCCGATAGTGGCGGTAGAGGAATGACACCAGCAACAACGTGACCCCCAGCGAGACGAACGCGAAGACTCGAATGACCGTGTCAAGGTGCCAGACATCGAACAGGAAGACTTTGGCGACAGTCAGCACAAAGACCGACAGGGCAAGAACTCGTACGGTGCCGCTGCGCCAGTAGATGCCCGCGACTAATGTGCCGAGCGCGAAGGCGGTCCATGACAGCGTGATCGCGAGACTGGTCTCGGTCTGCCAGTGGCGAGCTGCCCCTTGCGCAATGGCCTCGATGGTGAACATCGCAAGGCCTGCCAGCCAGGTACTCACGCCAAGCGTCTGACTGAACAGGAGTGCATCCGCGTCGAACGCCAGCGAATCGGGATCTCGGTCGATGGTAGATGGATCGTCCGGAGAGTGACGTGTGGCTCCTAAATAAAACGCGGCGGCAAGCCCGGCGGCGGCAATGCTGATCAGGAACGCCGCCCCTCGCGGATGGAGCAGCCATAGACGAACAGCAGCCTCGTCTAAGGAAGCTGTGACCAGAGTTGAACGACCGTCCAGCGCAGTGATTCCCGACACAAAGAGGCAGACGCCAAGCAGTGCGAAGACGGTTGCGACGGCTTCGTTCATGGCGTGTCGTCGATACCACGTGGCCCAAACGGCCAGACCCAGTGCGAACGGAGCCGCCCCGATCGCGAGGCTGCTCGCCAGTGTGTCGGCTAACCATCCTTGAGGCAATTCCCACGCGGCCGTCTCTAACCACACAGCGGCGAGTCCGACGAAACAGGCCATCAGACCGAATTGCTCGCCACGCGTGGTGACGTTTCCGGGCAGGACGATGGAACTCGCTTGAGCCAGCCGCAAACTTCGCTCAAGCCGAGCGGCCAACAACGCTGCGCCAATTGCCATTAGGAAGCTCAATCCACGCGGATTGAGGAGCCACCAATCGACCGCAGCTTCATTGGCCGAGCCCATTGCGACGTGCACCACCGACGCAGGGCCATTTGCGATGAAAACCACCCCGGAGATGGTAGTCTCCTTAGCATACTCCAGCGTTGTGATCGAATTCATTGCGAGAAAGCCACCGAGCAAGGCGAACGTCGAGACGAGCAGTCCATCGAGACCGACTGACCGCCGTACGAACTTCCAGACGGCGAGGCCCGCAGCAAATAGTGATGTCCACATCACAAAGGCATTCAGGATCGAGACACTCGTCCAGCTATGCGTTTTCCCCCACGCAAAGGTCTCTAACAACACGCTCGTCAGAGCGAGAATGAATGCACCGCTGCCAAACAGTCGGTCGAGGGGAATTCGGCCGTTCGTCGAGGCATGCTCGCTGGTGTTGACGGCAACTGCTTTCGCGTAGATCAATGAAGAAATAATGCCAGCGATGATGACACTCAGGAATGCCATGCCGCGCGGGTTGATCAGCCACCGGTGTGCCAGCCAATAGTCCCAATCTGCGCCATGGGCCGTGACGCCGCCGCAAGTCCAGACCAGGCTCAGCGCCAGAGCCCCGCCCATTGGCAGGAATAAGAGGTGGCCGAGTCGCTCGAGTGGCCTCGGACCGACGAACACCGACCACGCAATGACAGTAGCACCAAACGCGGCGGTCCATGTCGTAAGAGCGCTCAGGATCGTCAGGCCGTGCCAGTCACGCATGACTCCCCACACGAAGGTCTCTTGCAGGACCATCGCCAGCGCCACCATGAACGCCCCCGATGTGAAGATAAGCTGCAGCGACACGGGCTTGCTCTCCGCGTGCTCCAGTGATTCGAGGTCGTCGTCTCGCGTGGCGACTGCGGTGGAGTAGATCAGTGCCGTTAGTCCCGTTGCAATCAGCACGCATGCAAACGCCATGCCCCCCGGATTGAAGAGCCACCAGTGATCCGCCCAATATGTCGCCTCAGTACCTGACTGCATGATGCCTGTCACGGTCCAACCTGCGTTGATGACAAGCCCACCGACCATCAGGACGAACAGGAACCATCCGAGCTTTTCAAGAGGTCTCGGGCCGATCAAGACCGACCACGCGATCACGGTGACTCCTGCCAGCGCGGCCCACATCGTGAAGCCGCTCAAAATCGACAGACCGTGCCAGTTGCGGAGCATGCCCCACACAAACGTCTCGGTGATGGCCAGCATCAGACCGATCAAGGGGACTCCCGCCGCCAGCCACAATTCGAGATCGCGGCCCTTCATCCCGAACAGGTCCTCAGCTTGACCAGCCTTAGCACGCCGACGGCAAGTCAGCGCCAGCCATGCCATCCCGACGACATCGACGAGGTAACTGAATGATCGCCCGTTAAAGATGTTCGTCCACGATGTCTCCATCGCTTCCGGGCCGTTGATCAGATGAAACTGCTTCCTCACGAAGGCGGTCTGAAATCCGACCGGATCGGCGAACGTGGCAAGTGCATAAATGAGCAGGATGAACTGCACCTTGGCCAACAGAGACAAGCCGGTGACAGTCAGCGTTTTCTCGTTGTAACGCAGGCCGATCTCGACCAGCAGCACGCTTTCGGCGATCCACGCGATCGTGACCCAGTGCCCGGTGAACTGAAGCGGAGCTGCGATGATCAGGAATGTCCCTGCCAACCCCGCCAGCACGGCAGCGACTGGCCTTCCCTGTGGGTTGATCTGGGAATTGAGGATGGCGAGGCAACCATAGATCACCGTCATCCCCAGTGCGAACGCTCCCTGCCAGAATGGAAAGAGTTCGTACGTCAGTCCGTACAGTGCACCAAAATAAGCAACGGGAGTGACCATGATCAGGAAGAAATCTCCCGCCACGGCGATCTGCTTACGGACGATGTTCTGCATCACACCGATCAGTGCGAACAGCACGAAGAACGCCGACAGAAAGGCGATCGTTGGAGCCAGCTTGGAATCGTTGTAATACCAGATATACCACGTCCACCACGTCAGGCACGTTCCGACAAACGCCAGATTCTGCAAGCCGAGCCAGCGGCGTTGCGTTGCGACATACAGGACTCCCGCGTCGAGCAGCAGCACGTACGGGAACAGCACCCAGAACTGATCTGTGGAGCCATGCAGCATCGCCGGAGTGAGAAACCCGCCGAGCAGACCAAGAAAAGCCGTCGGCTGCGAATCGAAGCGAGCGGCGAACGCGAGGCCACCCGCCGTCGTCAGTGCCATACCCAGGAAAGCAACTTCGTACGACACCAGCCCGTACCAGACATGAGCCGCGAAGCCCGACATGTAGAGAATCCCCATCGCGGCTCCGGTCAGGCCCTGCCCAAGGAACCGATAGTCGCGACGCATCGAAAACGCTCCGCCACCGAAGCTGAGTACGCCGACGAGCAAACCCAGAATCACGCGCCGTGTCGGATCGAGCCAACCGTTTTCGACGGCATACTTGAAGCCAAATCCCGCACCGATGATGACGGCCAGGGCCCCGACCCATGTCAACCACTTTCCGGCGAGAAGCTCCTCCAGCGTTGATGGCTCGTCACTGGTAACAGGTTTCGCGACGGATGCCACGGGTGGCAACATTGAGCCGGTCGTCTCTTCGTGAAGTGCTGGCGAGCGATGTTCCTCGTTCGTGACACTCTCAACCGTGGTCGAGGGAAGAAATGGTCGAGGCTCGATCTGCTCGGGCTGTGGAACTTCGTCCCATTGGTCGGGCGTGTTAGATGACGAGTCGACGATCACCGAAGCGGCGATCGTTGGCAGCGTTTGATGCGGAACAGGCTCCGGAGTCAACGCGGCAACTGGGGCAGTGGAATCCTCGACCGGAATCGTGAGCCTGTCTTGTGTTGGTTTCGAACGCGAGTTGGCGAGTTGTTGCAGTCGCTTGACGGTCGACTCCAATTCCGTCAACCGGTTCCACAACCCCATGACAATAAATGGTGAGGCCAGGAACCAGACGACGACTGCCACGAAGATAAGAACGACGAATGGCATGCTGGCCTCGAGGTGAAAAGCAGTTGGCAGAAACTCGCATCGTTCCGGTATTGTCTACGCTGGTGCGAATTCCCAGACCTGTACTTGGTCCGAGCCAACCAGCATCATGCAGATAACCGTCCTGAATAGATCCCAAGGCGAAACTCGGGGGCCATTATCACGCAAATTCCCAAAAGTATTGGGAATTGCAGAATATAAAGGTCCCCACGAACCACGATGGGGCCAATTTGCGGGCGCAACTTCACCCGGTCCCGGCGCGGCCCAAGTCTGCGGGAGATCCTCGGTGCGGCCTATTTGACTGCGATGCGTGCGTCGACGTAACTCTCGTCACAACAATAAGAAAGCCCTTCGACATGTTTGCCGAAGGGCTTCGCCTGGATGAATTGTGACGGCCACTTTCCGTTGGCAGAATCGCAGTTCAAATCTTTCCTGCTGGCAATTTGAAATCCCCGGGCTCTACTGGCTGTTGCTGTTTGAACGGGGGCTGTGCTGTTTTCAGAGCCTTGCGGATCTCGTTCAACGCCTCGTGGAGTTGGCGAACTTCGTGACGGAGTTCGTTCAGTTCGTCGCCCCGTCGCCCCGCCTCCTTCAGCGCACGCTGTTCGTGCATTTCGCGGAGTTCATTTTCCATCGCTTCGGCACGCTGTGCAGCTTCTTTGGCCAGGTCGTGCATCCCTGCGGCCTTTAGGTTCTGGATTGCAATATGCAGATGGTGGATTCTCTGCATTGCCGGCTCGTTGTGGGGTCGGTCGTCAGCTTGCGGTTTGGAGGGCCTCTTCTCGAACTCTGATGGCTGCTTCTGATTTTTATCCCGCTTCTTCGGCTGTTCAGAATCCCCGGTGCCGGATTCGTCCCTGGCTGGCTTCAGCTTTTTCGGGACGTTCTCGGCTGGCTGGTCGGTTTTGCTGTCAGATTTTCCTTCGCCGTTTTCCTTGGGGGATTGTTTGACAGGATCTGGCGAATCTTTCTCTTGCGCCTGACTGCTCATCGCAGATGCGACGAGGGAAAGCCCAATAACAACCAGGGACATCAGAATTCGTGTCTTGCGCATTTCGACTTCCTTGAGCAGTGAATCCGTGAAGCATGACTTCGTCGAGTTCCCTTTTACGCCAGAAAAGGGAACTCGATCAACCTTCAATTATTGCGGTGGCTCCGGCAGTGGTGCCAGAGGGATATCTGTCGCAGGCCCCAGCAGTGTTTGAGGTGCCAGTTGAATGTCGAGAGGATTGGAGACAGCCCCATCACCTCGAACGACCAGCACTTCGGCTTCCACCGTTCCTGTCAACGTGTACGTTGGAACTGTAAACCGGATTCCCAGATCGTACCAGCCTTGAATCAGGGCCTCGGTGTTCTGACCGTTCACCGAAACCAGGACTCGTCCTGGCTCAGGACCAAATCCTTCACCAGCGATCGTCAATGTTCCACCAGGAGCAGCAGCAGTTTGATCCGTCGAAAACGCGGCGGGATCAACTGGCAGGATCTCGGTACGAGCCACCACCGAACCATTGTTGGCTTCGTCGGTTTCAGCGATCTGCTGATGGCTGTCGACCAGAACATGCAGGTACGCAAATGGAACTTTGTAACCTTCGGGTGTCGTTCCGATCCGATTCGCTTCCAGCGGCAATCGGATGTCGACCGGCTTGATTTCGCCAATATCCATTGATGGAATCACGACTCCTGCTTGTGGAACGCCAGCGTTCGGTACCGTGTCGTTATCGGCGAGGACCAGTACGCTGAACGGATTCGTGATCTGCACTTGGCTGTTGTTGCGGACCCAGACACAGTAACGCGGCCCCAGATTTTGTTCAGGATGTCCATTATCGACGAATCGCACGGCCAGCAGTTGCAGATCCAGGCCTGCCTGAATCACGACCGGTTGAACATCGACCCAGGTTCCGCAAGCGACCACTGGCAGCGGTTGCCAAACAGGATACTGATACGCAATCCACGGCTGGCACGGCTGGTAGACAATCGGACGACAGTAGATCGGACGTGGATCATAGAACGGCAGGCACGAATCCCACCAGCACCAGTTCACCCACGGTGACCACTTGGGGTACCAGCAATGTGTCGGATAACAGCCTCCACCTGCGTACCAAACGCTGAACGACCCTGCCGTAAAGGCGGCGGCGACAGCTCCATGATGCCGATGCTGCCAGCCACCGGCATTAATCACGTTGGTCGTAAAGTTCATCTGCCGCGTAATATCGCCATGTCGCTGCAACTGAAGCTGTCGATCAATGTTCAATTGCTGACCGACATTTCCATGCCGCCAATGCTCGAACGAATGATCGTTTCGCAGGCGGTCCTGATGGAGTCCGCTGATGTGGTCCAGATTGACGTGTGACAGCTGGGGATGTTTCGCGAAATCCGGCGACTGTCGCCAATGTTCCAGGTTGTTTTTCAGATCACCATGATCACGAGATCGCAGCAACGTTTGCAGTTGATCGCGTCCCTTGTCTCCTTTGTCACCGGGCAGATCCCGACCTTTGAAATGGTCATGTCCACCATTCTTCGGAATCGTCAGCGGAATTGCCTGACGATGTTCACCTGCGATCGGGTTGTCGATCTTCATCGGCAGCCGTTCGTGGTTCTGGTGATGCTGATTCCCAAAACCAGGATTCACGAGATTCCCCTGGCCGTTATCCAGCTTCAATCCCGGATGATGATTTGGTCCGGCCTTGGGATCGACCGGGTTGGTATTCGGTTTGAATTGAGGCAATCGTGAAGCATCAGGAACGGGAAGTCCCCCGCCAGTTCGTCCCTTGTCCTTCAGGTGGTCCTGCTGTCCCGGCAGGATGACCTTGGGCTGTGATCCAGGCAGGTTTCCCGTACCTGCCCCTGGCCCACCGGCACCCGTCCCTGGAACAGTATTCGGAGGCAGATTGACTCGAGGTTGATGCGTCTTGCGAGCATCGTGATGCTGTTGATTTCCAGGCAGAACGGGATTCTGCTGCAATTGCAGGTTTGGAGGAAGTTGCAGATTCTGCGAACCCGTTGCGGGTGAATTCCCCGTCCCCGGGACGCTATTGGGAGGAAGGTTGACGCGTGGCTGATGCGGCTTGTGGACTTCTAACTTTGGCTGATTCAACGGAAGATTCGGAACCTGCAGGGGATTCTGCGGTCCCGAAGGCTGTGGTACGATCACCCGTGGTTGCGAGGGCTGATTGCCCGAAGTGTTGCCTGGGACATGGATTTTCGGAGGCTCGTGTACCTTATTCCGGGGAACCTGATTGTTGTTTTGCTGATTGTTCTGTTGAACGAGCTGCAAGTGCGGCAGATTCTGAGCCCCGGTATCCGGCTTGTGGTGTTCGCGGGGCTGATGCTGAGGAGCAATGTGCACCTTGGGGACGTTGTGCTGTTGAACGACCTGATTTGTCACCTGCGGCAGAACCTGCACCGGCTGGTGCCGGACAGGTTCGTGACGTGGCTCATGGCGCTGATGTTGAACAGGCTGGTGCACCGCTTGTCGCTGTACAGGTGGAAGTTGAATTGGCTGCTGGACTGGGGGAGCATGGACTGCAGGAGCATGATGCTGCACGGGGGCAGGCTGGTGCGCCGGCGCCGCATGATGGGCGGGTTTGTGCTGATTGCCGTGCTTGTGTTCATCCTTTGCAGAGACCGTCAGTCCCGCAAACAATCCTGCCGCGATAACACAGGTAATGAATTTCCAATGAAACTTGACCATGATCCCATGTATCCCTGTCATGAGGAATTCGTCACTCGTTCTAAGATGGCAGGACGGAGTGCTGGAGTGAATCGATTTGATGTCGGCGGTAGATTCCCACGTAGAACTGCAGGTTGCAAGCGGAATTCTTTTCGAATTCACCCAGTAACCGTCCAAACCTCTGTTTGAAATGTGGGAGTTCGCACTTTCTATTCCAGTCGAAAGAATTATGAAAACACCGTCGATTAGACGGTTTTTCAGACGACTGACGAATCAGATTGATATCGGTGGAGTCCATTCGATGACGGCAAACGTCCCGATTGATCTGACGTCAACCAACCCAGCGGGGCATCTTGCGCCAAGCGACTGTCAGCCGACTATGGGCCTGCTTGTACGGTTGATAGTGAGCTGAAACCAGTTTCCAGAATCGTGCGGAATGGTTTAACTCGCGAATATGGCAGAGTTCATGAATCAGGATGTATCGAACCAGATCCGGTTCGATAAACAGCAGTTTGGCATTCAAGCTGATGGTGCCGATGCGGGAGCAACTTCCCCAGCGACTTTTCTGTTTTCGAATTGCCGTCTTGGCGAACGGGATACCGATTTCACGGCTGACACTTCCCAGCCAGGGAATCAGGATGTCGTGTGCTTGCCTCATCACCCAGCGCTGCAGTGCTGCTTCGCAATGTTCGGCATCGTCGACGCGACCGCGCAGGAGCAATCGATCAGGAGCAGGCTCTTCGACCGAAGTCGATCGGGCTCGTGCAGCAACGGTATCGACGTGCCACGTCTTGCCGACGCTGGGCAAGGTAATGATTGTCGGGATCGTCTGATCAGGCTGCGCAGACTGCAGTCGCCGGGCTTCCTCGACACGTTGCAGTGCCGCTTCCACCCAATGCTGGTTCGTACTCAAGACGGACGGGATGCGACGCTGGTCGTAACCACGCGGGACCACCACTTCCAACCCCTTATCAACCGTCACGCGAAAACGAAGGTAGCGTGCTCGCGGGCTGACGCGAATACTATAGGGAATTGGGGGGTTCGACATCGGAACGACTCCACGATCAGGAACGCTGCCGTTTTAGTGGAATTCTCGGAATGCGCGAAGTGCGTTCAGCCTTGCAACGTGATTCAAAGCAATTTCAATTTGCAGGTCAGGCAGGCGATTTCAGTGGCAATTCCTGCCGTAAATTGCATTGGCGAGTGGTGTTCAGTACGATTTGCTGACGATTGTCGGCCGCAGGACCGACCCGGGAGCCCAGGAACCGCTTGGTCTTAACGGACTCTGCGTGCGGATAATCCCTCCGCGAATCGGTCGTTACGGTTCGCGGCCTACGTAAGTTCTCGACAACAGAAGGATGGAGTGAGCATGCGCCGTTTGTTTTGCAGCTTAATCGCCGCATCACTGGTGATCGCCATCGGTTACCCGATGTCATTCGCACAAGATGCTGAGAAGAAAGACGAAAAGCCCGCAGAAAAGAAGGAAGAGAAGCCAGCCGAGAAGAAAGAAGAGAAACCGGCTGACAAACCCGCAGAAAAGCCAGCGGAAAAGCCTGCTGAGAAATCTCCTGCCAAGGTCTCAGTCGTCCACCTCGACAATCCTTCGGGTGTCGCCGTTCATCCGGGAACTGGCCACGTCTTCGTGACATCACGTCAGGGCGTCTTTCGCTACGTTGCCGGTAAGCCAGGCAAGATTTATCTGGAAGTCGACGGATTCCCAACCGACGTTTATGGCAAGGGGCCGAAGTACAACATCGGTCCTCTGGGCTGTGCGTTGTGGGGAAATGATCGCCTGGTCGTTCCCGATGGCAGCCGTCCCGATGGGGAAGAAGTCGTCCGGATCTACAAGATTGAAGACGCAGTTCCAGCCAAGGTTCGCAAGGAAACCGAGGCAGAATTCACACTCGGCCCGATTAAGGGGAGCGGTGAAGGTGCCAAGGGTGAAGGAAACTTCTATCAGGCAGCCGTCTGGAACGATGCGATCTATATCACTTCGAATGGCGACGACAACAAGGGTTGGATCGTGGTTTCGAAGATCGCCGATGGCAAGCCAGGCGAATTGACCCCGTCCATCGCGACCAAGGAAGCGACCCAGGTCGATGCCCCGATTGCGATTGCTGTCAGCCCAGACAAGTCGCAACTGGTCGTCGGACAGGGTGGCGAAGTCAATGTCCCCGGCGATGCTCTGCTGACGATGTACGACAAGGAAGGAAAGCTCGTGAAGAGCTACAAGACTGGCCTGCACGACATCACAGGGCTGGCCTACAGCCCCAGTGGCAAGCTGTACTGCACTGACTTCGCTTGGGCCGACCTGACCCAGGGTGGCCTGTTCGAACTGGTCATCGAAGGTGAAGAAGTCAAGCCAAAGAAGATCCTCAGCCTCGATCGGCCGACCGCTCTGGCCTTCGACAAAGAAGGTGGCCTTTACGTCACAGTCTTTGGTACTGGCAAAGATACCGGCGACAAGCCAGCCGGTGGCCTGCTGTGGATCGATCCCGCTTTGAAGCTGGTTCCGTAATCCTTACGAACCGTGTTGGGTAAACAAAAACGACCCGGCTGTCATCTGGCAGCCGGGTCGTTGTGCTTATCAGGGCGTTAGCGACCGTAAGAATGTTTGACTTCAAGTATACGATCCGAGATCTGCACCGGAAGCAGTCGTTCATAAACGACCGCAGTCCTGGCGTAACCGCAGGAACATCGTGTTCGCAGGCGTTGTGCAATTGAAGTTGGATCACTTCTTTCCGGAAAACGTCTACTTCTCATTGTTGACGATCGTCGCTTCCATCTCGATTACGACCGTCAGTTCACCAATGTTGCTTATTTTTTTCGTGGGTAGCTGAATTTTCGATTCAACTTGGCCCGCGCCCGCAGATCCTTCAATTGGAACGTCCAACGTCATTTCGAGGACAACGAATTTGGGAATGACCTTAGCTTTTGAAATCTCCTGAAGTTTCCCTGCATTGACGATGTGCTCATCGAGATCTGTGGTTGGTGGTTTCGTTGACGTCCGGCGCTTCTGGTCAGACTCGACCTCAGGCAGTTCTTTCACGGAAGGCTTAACATCAAATTGAGGCGCATCGTAACTTTGTGGCGTTGACTTCGAAGTCGGAAAAGTTGATGGCGTTCGGTTAAACCCACCTGCATCGTCAACTGGTTGACCGTAAGGTTGGAGACGCTCGACCTGCTGAGGTTCATCAGGTTGATCGCAGGGCATCTGAAACTTGAATCGAATAACACCGTAAACAACGGATCCCCGCTTATAGACCCGCTTCAATACGCCAGTCCCCCGTGATTTTTCCGGATCAATGACAATTTCGGGCTGCAGTGAATTCGCGTGCTGCAACGCGAGTTCTCTGCAGTCAATGTTCCATGGCTCATTGATTTTGACGGGAACCTCTGGAAATCCAAAGTTCTCGGGCAGCGAAACAGCGGACCGAAATTTCTTCTGAACCCAGGCCGCGTCATCCCCCAGGTACTCCGGACAATCTTCTTCGTAACAACTGACATCACCGCCAGTTGTGTCGATGACCACATCCTGATCAAGGAGATGCTCCACGGGAAATTCGTCCAAAAACGGCTGAATCTTCTGGTAACGTCGCTTCCGCGTAATGACCCGCGATTCCTCAACCTTTAGAACCGTCTCGCGAAATACCTCGATTTGCTTCTTGCTTGAGGCCTCTTTCTCGAAATCTTTGGAAATTGGTAGTTCAGCGAATCCTGGGATCTCCTCTCCATCAACCCGCGCCCTGAGCACCTTGATGCTGATGGAAGTCGTTTCCTGGATGTTTTTCTGGTCGCCAACCTGAGACAGCCGGAATTTGATCGGATAGGCCTCTTCACACTTTGCTTCTTGCGGATGAAGTTCCCCAAAGAACGCCGTCAGTACAAACAGAGCGGAAGCGAGACGTCGCGGATTCACTGCAGATCTCCGTGTGTGTTAGTGGAGGTGTCTGGATCGGCGTTGGAGCATAACAGACATGGCGACTGAGATCCAGAATTTGGCAGGCTTGGTAAAGTTTGCCGGTGAATTCCCCTTGGACGAGGGGGCGTTATCGAAATTCCTTGGGAACGTCAATCCGGTCTTGACAAAGATTCTCAAGGTTTACGTACGGCTGCGACGATTCTACTACGCAGACGAATCTCAGCGATCACAACAAGCACTCACCGGATGGCGATTGATCCGGGGAAGCTTGAAATGACTGCGGAAACGTCTGGGGGGCAGGACAACTTGGATTCGTCTCAACACAGAGCCGGTGCTCTGCGACGAGCAGCCGGTCCCGCCACCCACGGGTTCGTTGACCAGGGATCAGGTCTTCGAAGCCGATGAGAACCCAAACGTGACGACAGAGCCCGCCAGCCGAGAACGTGGTTTTCGGGGAATCGGGCACTCCGTTCAAAGCTGACTTGTCAGTGATGAACATGCCTGAAAACCCAGAGGGCACGGATAGCCGCGTTGTAACGTTCGAGGGTGAAGATCCGGAGGGTCGCGACGCCCTTCTGTGTGTGAATAATCTAGGTGATTGGAGAGCCCGCGATGAGAACGATCTTCACTACTGGTCAGGTAGCAAAGATCTGCAAGGTTGCGCCCCGCACTGTCAGCAAATGGTT